>JAYVSA010000135.1:0-7569 GCA_043775765.1 Breznakibacter sp.
ACCAAAGATTGTCTTTTGCATCTTTGTACAGAGCTGTAATAACTGGGGTTGTGGCCGAATTTTTAAACGTGCTAAATGTTTTGATTCCACCTGTTTGCGGATTGTATTTTATTAAACCCTCACTGCTGGTTCCTAGCCAAAGGTTTTTGTTTCGGTCTTCTTGTATGGCTGTGATGTTCGATTTAAATTGGTCTTTAATTTTAATAATAAAGCTGTTCGATGTTGTGTTGAATTGAGCTAAAACCCCATCTTTAGAGCCAATCCATCTATTTCGTTTTTCATCTTCAAAGATGGATAATACGGGCATTTTGTCGTAGGCAGAAAGCTTGTAGCTTGGAAATTTATGTCGGTTCGAATCGTATTTATTTATTCCGTCACCAGCTGTTCCAATCCATAAAATGCCTGTTTTGTCAACAAAAACGCTCCAAATGTTATCGCTCGTTATAGTGTTGTTGTTTTTCTCGTCGTGAGTGTATTGGTAATAACTGTAATCGGTTGTGTTAAAATGGTATAATCCGTTTCCAAACGATCCCAGCCAGAGGTTTCCCGTTAAGTCCTCCGTTATCGATCGGATGTTGATGTTTTTAGGGCTCGATGGGTTGTAGATGAAAGTTTTAAATCCGTTTGTTTCTCTGTTGTATAAATTTAATCCGCCTTTCCAGGTGCCTATCCATAGTTGACCTTTAGAGTCTTCAAAAATTGAATTTACCGTATTGTCCGATAACGCCGATTGGCTCGTTTTGTCGGCCGTGAATCGATAGAAATTATCCTCTTTTTTATTGTACTTGCAAATGCCACCCAATTCTGTGCCTATCCAAATGGAGCCGTTTCTGTCTATTAGAATGGTGTTTACACGGTCACTCGAGAGAGAGGTGTTGTCGTTTTTATTGTTCCGATAGACTTTTATGCTCTTTGTTCGAGTGTTGTATACATTTACCCCACCCCCATACGTGCCTATCCAGAGGTTGTCTTCAGCGTCTTTGCAAATAGATTTGACGTGGTTGTGACTCAGTGCTGGCTTGGTAGAGGTAGATAAAAAGCGAGTGAATTTACCCGTGTTTGAATTGTATTTGTTGATACCCCCTTCTGTGCCAAACCAAATTGTTTGAGTTTCATCCTGAAAGGTGCAATGAATCACTGGATTAGAAAGGCTTGTTGTGTCGGCATTTGGCGCGAAAGAGGCAGTGTTATAACCGTCGTACCGAAATAGAGAGGAGTAGGTTCCCAGCCAAATATATCCTTTTTTGTCTTGTGTGATGGAAGTAAGATAATTCTGTCTGAGGGCTTCAATTGGTATTATGTGCTCAAATGCGAGGTCGTTGCTCTGAGCAAAACCATTTATCGAAATCGATAAGAGGAGTAGTAATATGTGCCTACGCATTATTTTTTTCTTAACGTTTAAGAATCTTTTTGTTACAACACAAAAGTACTAAAAAATGTTAATTTATAGGTGGCTATTTATAATCGGAGTATATGCATTTAAAAAGATTAGCGTCATTTAATCGAAAATCAACTATGTTAAACACATCCGAGCAGCTTGCAATTGTTGATGACGAGCGCGAATTAAGAAAAGTAGTTAAATCTTTTGCCGTAGCACTGCGGCAACTTCTCGGTACATTAAGGAAACCTCGTGCAGCTGTGCAACGAGGTTTCCTTGCTTTGAGGAGGAGGGTGGTAGCAGTTCAGAAGGCTTTCATCGGTCTGAGGAGGCTTTGGGTTTTGCTACGAGGGGGTATCATTGGGCTGAGGAGGCTATAAGTTGTGTTACTAGGTACTTTCATTGGTTTAAGGAGGCTTTGGGTATTCGTGAAAGGGCCTTTTGTGGTTTGTTTTGGTGGCAATGCTGTTTTACTTGCTACGGCTTTGATAGGAGTAAATTTAACAAGCCCCAACAGAAATAACTGTTAGGGCTTGAGTTCTTTGAAAGAGGCTTGGACTTTTAAGCGGATAAAAAAATCATAGACGCTTTATAGAACGTTACTTCGTTTCACTGAGCAACTATTTTAGTACTTTAATTATAATATTGCCAATTAAATTACCTTGAACGGTGTTTGTAGATTGTTTTTTGAAAGTAATGTTCGTATTTACAGTTGGTTTAAAGATAAAATCAACAACTTCATTATGATAATTCCTGTCATTTCCTGGTTGGCCGAAATACATTGGGTTACCATTGAAATAGTAAGCATCAGTTTCATTATAGAACATAAAAGTATACGCTTCAGCAGCAGTATTATAAATCTGAACCACAGCAGTTATTTCGTAAACCGTGTTTGCGGTTAACGCAATTGTAGTGCCACCTGCAATCGACAATCCAACAGCGCTCATCATCGATAAATTTTGTGTACCAGCAACAACAGTATTGCTTATGTTTATAGACGCATACGTAGGTCCAGAAGCTGCAGCAATATTTGTTCCGTTAACCTTAAAATTACCTGTAACGTTAACATCACCAGCAACATCAAGTTTGTAGGCTGGAGTTATTGTTCCAACGCCAACATTACCTACATCAGAAATTCTAACTTTTTCAGATACAGAACCTCCAGAATTGCGCGTTGAAAAAGCGAGAGAAGACGGCCAGTTACCAGAATTTGCACCAGTAGAAATAATATTCCCAATAGTACCTGTTAATCCGCCAATTTTGTATGCCTGAAAAACAAGTCCATTGTAATCCACAAAGGGTGTATTATCATAAGCCGTAGCTTGACCAGCAATAGCAATAGCACCCGAAGCATAAGTAATATTACTCCCTACGGTAGTCCATTGGCTAGTAGGGATAGTAGGTTTATTGCTTAAATCAGCATAACTACCAGATGTAGCAACAGTTGCAAGTGTTGCTGTATTTGCTTTCAAATTCAAAGCCGTTTGAGTAGCAGTTGAAACTGGTTTATTGGCATCGGATGTATTATCAACATTTGTCAACCCAATATTTGCTTTAGTTAATGTAATTGCACCACCGACTTGCGTAACACCGTTAACGGAAGTTGTTAAACCATCAGCCCCTGGAGTACCCGCTGGACCAGTTGCCCCTGGAGCGCCTGCTGGACCTGTTTCGCCAACTGCACCTGGAGCACCCGCTGGACCTGTTGCACCTGGAGCGCCCGCTGGACCTGTTTCACCAACTGCACCAGTATCTCCTTTAGGACCAGGGGTTCCATTTGCAGAGTAAAGAGCATAAGGAACACTTAATAATTGGCTACTGCCAGTAATTGTGTAATTACTGCCACCTGTTGGATCTGTCTCTGTTTGAATATAATATAGTCCTGTTGACCAGTCGATAGCGCTAAAGCTAGGATTACCACCGATTTGAATACTAACCAAACCATTAACGTTTGTGGTTGGTGTTTGAGTTTCAGTATATACTGGTGTTGTATTTTGAAGAATAGTAATCTTAATGCCTATTTGACCTACAATTAATTTGTTGGTATTGTCACGAATAACGGCCTGATAGCTCATTTTTTGAGGTGTTTGAGCCCACACTGTTGCCACTAATAAAAGGGCTGCAAAAATAGTAGTTAACTTTCTCATGATGTTTAGTTTTTTATGATTTTAAATGATTTTATTTCTCTAGAATTACTTAATACTTTTATGAAATATGTGGCAGGCGCCAAATCCTTCATAATTATTGAAGCTGTACTTCCTTCAATAGTTTTGCATTCAATAACATTACCGTTGGTCCCAAAGAGCATATACGACAAATTAGTTATTTCACTATTATCCACTGTTAAAACTAAAACATCCGTAACTGGATTGGGATAAACTGAACATTGTAATTGTATGCCAGCGCCTTCGGGGGTTTGGGTTACAATAGAAATATCGAAAGCCTGCTGTAAGCCTTCAGTAATGTATCCATTAGTACCATTACTAACGGTGTAGAAGGGTTGCCCTACGGAGTAGTTGGCAATACCACCGCTGCCCGAGGCATTGCCGCCCGAAGCCGGAATGCCTTCTTGAGCTTGAACGCTTGTAAGGCCGAGGCTTAACAAGAGTACAGCAGTTAATTTTACTTTTTCATGTCTCATTTTACTGAATTTATTGTTAATACTACTTTATAAAAAAATAAAGATTCTCAAACGATTTGAACCATTTTTGAAGTCCTCAAATCCTTGCTTCAAACCTATTTTATCATATAGGAAAACTGATATTTTTGACACCCCAACAACTTATGTCTATTCTGCGTTTTGTGTTGCATGTTTAGGGTTAACTAAAAGTATAGAAAAAATTAAAACTGATAATTACACTAAAGGATGGTTTTTTATCCCCTTTCTACGGGTGTCGCAAGTTTGTTCGATTATAAGCGCCTAGGCTCCTGTGCGATTGTATCGTGTTGCATTAATGGCTGTTATTATGCTTTATCAAATAAAATACAGTGTCATTTTCAGTATCATTTCCAGCTTTGACAGTGTTGTTTTGCGTTTTTACAGTGTCAGTGTATTGAACGTGCATTTCTCGATTAGTCATCGAATGATTTTCGGCAAGCAGTAAATTTGAAAGAAAGTGAATACGATATTTTTCTGTGACTCCAGCGCGATTCTTTGAAAATAGAGCCGAGCGGCATCGCGTGTATTGATGTCTGTTATAGTTTCAAAGTAGTTGCCCCACGCAATGCAATCGCGCGGTAGCTTTGGCTAGGGCTCTTTGGAGGGGCTGGGGGAGGTCTGAAAAAGATACGTGCGTTTTACCCTGCAATAGTCTCGAACCTACAACCCATTCTAAACATTTTAATTTCTATATTTGACAACTCAAACAGTTCAACTTCATCAAATACACTATGAAAAAAACACTACTTTTTTTTGCCCTTCTCTTTACAACCGCCTTTGGCTATACGGCACAGGCTGCCGAAAGCCGCACTGTTGCTTGCACCGCAGGTAATTTGGCCACCATGGCGGCTAGCTACTTAACCACCGTAACTAACCTCACGGTTACAGGCACCATTGATGCCCGCGACTTTAAAACCATGCGCGATGCAATGCCTCTATTGGAGGTTATTGATTTGAGTGGAAGCACGGTTTCGGCTTATACAGGAAAAGAAGGGACAATTGGAGCACCTTCAACGGACTACCCTGCAAATGGAATACCAACTTATGCGTTTTATTATCCATCAGCTAATTTGGGGAAAACAAGTTTAACAACATTCATCTACCCGGTATCGGTAACTACTATTGGGAATAATGCTTTTACTAATTGTATCTCTTTAAACGGCTCTTTAACCATTCCTGCACTGGTAACTACTATTGGGGATTATGCTTTTAGTTGTTGCAGTGGTTTCACGGGTTCGTTAACCATTCCGTCTTCGGTAACTACTATTGGGAGTAATGCTTTTGCGTATTGCCGGGGGTTTAAGGGTTCTATAATCATTCCTTCTTCGATAACTACTATTGGGGATGCTTTTTGGGGTTGTAGCGGTTTGTTTGAAGTAAATGAGGCAAATCCAAACTATTCAAGTCTCGATGGTGTGCTTTATAATAAAAATAAAACAACGTTGATTCAATGCCTAATATCTAAAACGGGTACGTTAACCATTCCAACTTCGGTAACTACTATTGGGAATTGGGCTTTTTGGGGTTGCAGTGGTTTGACGGGTTCGTTAACCATTCCTTCATCGGTAACGACTATTGGGGATTGGGCTTTTATTGATTGCAGTGGTTTGACGGGTTCGTTAACCATTCCTTCATCGGTAACGACTATTGGGAATTGGGCTTTTTTGGGTTGCAGCGGTTTAACGGGTATGTTAACCATCCCTTCATCGGTAACTACTATTAGGGATTTTACTTTTGATAGTTGTAGCGGTTTTACTGGTTCTTTAACCATTCCTTCATCAATAACTACTATTGGGGATTTTGCTTTTTGGGGTTGTAGCGGTTTAACCTCCATCTACTCTTATGCTACAACACCCATTGATATTAGTGCTTCTCAAGATGTTTTTACTGGAGTTAATAAAACAACCTGTATTCTGCATGTGCCATTTGGCTCTAAAGTGCTCTATTCAAAGGCTAACCAATGGAAAGATTTTACAAATATTGTAGAGGATATTCCAAATTCACTCAATGAGGTTTCAAGCAACTCCATTTCCATCTATCCAAACCCAGCAATCTCAACTATTACTGTTTCGGAGTTGAGTAGTGTTGTGAGCGATAAAGCTATAACCCTTTCCATTACCGATGTTTCTGGTAACAGTGTACTTACAAAGAGTATAGAGCCAACTTTAAATTCGGCAACTATTGATGTCAGTAGTTTAAGCAACGGAGCTTATGTTATGGTTATTCAAAGCAGTAACGGTAAGGTAGTAAAGCGCTTTTTAAAGAGATAATTTACGCGTTTAAATTCTATAGAAGGCTATTCAAATTTATTTTGGGTAGCCTTTTTTTTGGACTTACAAAAGATATTATCCCAAGTCTACCGCACAATTACACTATTGCAGTGCGCGAAAGGTTGAAGTAGTTCTAATTCAATTGCACAGATACATTTAGAGAAACAAACTTCGTAACCCCAAGCTTTTATTGGCTCTTCTGCCTGTTTGTATTTATTGAGGCTGTAATAGTCGGACTAGTGTTTCTATTTTAAAATCATTTTGATGCTATCATTTCCAGATATAACTCTTCCACTTTCTCTCGCGCCCAAGGTGTTTTGCGTAAAAACGTAAGGCTCGAGTTGATGGATGGGTTTGAGTTGAAGCAGTTGATGGGGATTCTGTATCCGAGTTGTTCCCAGCCATAATAATGGAGTAGTTGCTCTAAAATTACCTTTAGAGTTATGCCGTGAAGGGGGTTGTTTTTTTGTTGTTCTTGTGACATGGGATGATATAATAGATGAGACTGCAACGTGACGCAAAGATAAGAAGAATTGACGACATTTCTTGCGTGAGGGGCAAAGCGGAATAGCCCGCAGGCAGTGGCATTGCGCTAGCATGCTACTGGCGAGGACTATGAGTGGCGACCCGACAGCTGGGGAGATGAATAGGGGAGCGCGACGTTTTGCCTAGGATTTGGTGTTGCCCGAAATGCCCCAGATGGCACGCCCAAATGATTGGTGTGAAGTGGTTTGTTGGACTATAATACTCTGCGAAAGATGTTTGGTGCAAAGTAGTTGGGCAGTGTTTCGTCGGTGTTAATAACGATGCCACCGAGGATGTAAACGGGTGAATTGCCCCAAATGGTTTTGTTGTGCTCAATGAGTTTTATTATTTCGAGCTCTATTTCTTGGTAAACGAGTTGTGTAGTGCGCAAAATGGGCACTTCGGCGTTTCGAATTTCTTCGGCATGGGGCAGAAGTTTGATGGCCAAGAATTCGGGCTGATAGTGGCTGTAATCGGTAGGTTCAATGTGGTGGATTTCGGTAGAGAGGAGGTGGTCTTGCACCATCATAAGCGCACCGCAGGCGTTGGTATGTCGTTGTTGGCCAACGCGTTTAACTTTTCCGAATTCGCCCTTGCGGGTAACGCCAATGTGTGAGCCAAAAATGAAAATGGCAGCTCCGTTATCGGGAATATGGTCGGCAAAAGCGTTGAGACCTGGTTCGCCCACGAACGGATAGCCAGCCAAGCCCCCCATTACAAAGCATCCTTGTGGTGCA
>JAYVSA010000136.1:0-6249 GCA_043775765.1 Breznakibacter sp.
TTTGGAAAGCCCCTATGGAAAGTTCAGGAGTTAGAACTGCCTTATTATTTTAACTACCTAACATTTGAGTTTGCAGCGCTTGATTACACCGAACCCAGTAGAAACCTTTACCTCTATAAGATGGACGGCGTAGACCTCGATTGGCACCAAACCACCCAACGGGTTGAGACTTATTCGAACTTAACACCAGGCGACTACGTTTTTCGAATGAAGGGTGCCAATAGCGATGGTTTTTGGAGCAAAGAAGAGGTGGCAATGAAAATTCATATTGCGCCTCCTTGGAATAAAACGTGGTGGGCACTCTCACTCTTTCTAATACTTATAATTGGCGGTATTTTGACCATCTATTTTCTCCGAATAGGAATATTAGAATCTCAAAAGCACAAGTTGGAAGAACAGGTGGCTTTACGCACCCAAGAGATTGTGGAGCAGAAAGAGGTTTTAGAAACAACCAACGAATCGCTCAACAACAAAAACGAGGCACTATTTACAACCTTACTGGAACTAAAGGAAACACAACAGAAGTTGGTAGAGAGTGAAAAGATGGCTTCGCTGGGTGTACTTACTGCGGGTGTGGCTCACGAGATTAACAATCCGTTAAATTTCATTCAGGCAGGAATTACGGGAATAGAGATTTTTTACGAGCAAAACGAGGAGTGCGTTTTGAGCCCTGCAGCACAAGAGGAGATTCACACGTTAATTGATTGTATAAAAACGGGGGTAGAAAGAGTTTCGGGCATTGTAACGAGTTTGAATCACTTTAGTAGGCAAGCGAATACACTCGACCAACAATGTGATATTCATAAAATAGTAGACAACTGTTTGCTGATTCTGAACAATCAGATAAAATATAAGGTTGAGATTATTAAAAACTACAGTCTAGATAACTGCCTTGTAACGGGCAACGAAGGGAAGTTGCACCAGCTTTTTCTAAATATCATTGCTAATTCCATTCATGCCCTTTCCGAGAAAGGTGAAATTGTAATTGCAACACGGCTGAGAAGCAGTTCGGTTGAAATTTCAATAAAAGATACAGGCAGTGGAATTAGCGAAGAGAATTTGAAGAAAATATTTGATCCATTTTTTACTACCAAGGAGGTTGGGCAAGGCACAGGACTCGGATTATCTATAGTTTATGGCATTGTGAAGGAGCATAAGGGGACTATTAATTACAAATCGGAGGTTGGCAAAGGTACGGAAGCGGTTATTCGATTGCCACGTAGACCGCAAGCTTGCGGATGAGCTAAGATGTTGATTGTAACGTTCTTTGTGTTACTGCTCCAGTATTTGCCAATAAACCTGTATTGGCAAAGCACGTGAGCGATGGAAGCGTTACCCCACAGGGTGCTTGCTGAGTAACGAGGCTGCACACGAGGAGTACAAGCGTACAGCGCGACAGAAAGTGCCAAGTAACCGTTGATTTGAACGGATGGCTTGAGACCTATAGTTGTTATGGACAGGCGCTTTGTGGCACGTCCGAAAGAAAAAAAGAGACCAGAATTGCTTCCAGTCTCTTCATTACGTAGTCTAAACTATTTTATTTCGGTTAACACCTTTATGTTGTCGTCGGAGATGCGGTCGATTAAATAGTGGTACGGATCGATGCCAACTTTTGAGGGAAGAGTGGTGGTTTTAAAGGTAAAACTGTTCTCTTTTTGGGTTAATTGCAAACGCTTCATGAGTAACGATTTGCCTAAAACACTCTTGCCTTGAGCCTCGCTAAAGATACCAATATCGACAAAGTCATGTATTGGCACTGCGGTTTCTTTGCCCAGTGAGTCGGCTCGGAATTTCTCGGAAGTGGTTTTGATGGTTACCTCATATTCTGAACCCACTTTTTTGTAGCTTGCATCTACCACCCGATTGGCATAAAGGGTTATATTCTCAAACTGATCGGCAAAAATATACTGCAAACTATCGGGCGTTACCTTCTTAAAGGCGCGCAATGCCGTGAGCGAGGTTGGATAAGGAGGTTGTTTGTAAGCAAAGCTATCGATGAGGGTTTTGAGTGCCTCGTTTACCTTTTGCTCGCCAATCATCTCCTTTAAATAATACATGACCAGACTTCCTTTTTTGTAGTGGACGTATTGTTGTTGCTCGGTTTTGATGAGAGGTCGTTCGGCTTCAAATTCAAAGGCTCTACCACCAAAATATCCATCGAGCTCGTACTTCAAAAACTTCTTCATACTCTCTTTGCCATACTCTTTTTCCATAACCATGAGAGCGGAGTATTGCGCCATAGATTCGCTCAAGAACTCGCTTCCTTGCATGTTGGCGCCCGAAACCTGATGTGCCCAGTATTGATGCGCCATTTCGTGTGCCACCACATAAAATACTTGGTCGATGTCGTCGGGGCCTAGTTTGCGCAAATCGATAATAAAGCCAAGGCCTTCGCTGTATGGCATGGTTCCGGGAAATGATTGTGCGTAGGAGTTATACCTCGGAAACTCTAGAATTCTGCACTGTTTTTGATAGTACGGCCCAAAGTTTTTGGTGTAATAATCGAGAGATTTCTCCATGGCACTCATCATGCGAGGCACATTGTAGGCGTGATCTTTAATGTAATAGACTTCAAAATCGATTCCGTTAACTTGTTTGCGCTCTACCTCGTATTTGGCCGATACAAATGCACAAAAATTAAGGACTTTTGTGTCTAACTTATACTGGAAAAAAGCTCTATTATTCTCACTCCACGATTTTACTAAACTGCCTGGTGCTACGGCAATCTGATCGGCCGAAGTGCTAATAATGGTGCTGAATTCCACCCAATCTGCATCGAACGAGACATAGTTATTGGCACGTGCCACCAAATTGTTTTCATCCAAGAGTGGCATACGCTTTTTCGTAGGCAAATTTCGTTTGGTGCGCACATTTTTGTCGCTAATCTCATATCTTGAGTTATAGCCTAAAACCGGACAAATGCTGCTATTGGTGAAGAATGTACCATTTTGCGTTATTTGCGTATTAGTTACTTCATTTTCAAATCCTTTGGTGAGGTTCGAATTACTTATTCGGATGAGGATTGAATCGGTAGGTTGCATTGGTTTTGCCAACTCTAAAATACGATAACTCAACCGAGCATCTTGCAACTTAACTTTAGCTCCATCGATGGATATTTTCATGCTGTCGGAGCCTGGAGGGGTGGTGAAATGGACTTCGCTAATTGCCTTTCCACTTATGTTTTTAGCCCACATCTCTATTGAATAGGTCATGTTGCGCTCCTCGGGCATTATGCTAATATCGAAGTTTACTTTGTAGATGCGTGGCTGCGGAATGCCCTCGTAAATCTTGTATTTTTGCTCATATTCCACTTGCAAATCCTCAACATTTTTCGACGATAAGATTGTATTAACAATCTTGGTGTTGTAATAAATGTATCCGCCACACAGGAGAAAGAGAAGCATAAAAGCAATTAACGAGTTGCGTTTATTGCGCAAGACCAAAACGGCATTCTGCAATCTTTTGCCAAAACCAATCTCTTTGCCTCTTACAAAAAATGCAAAAGCTATAAACGAAAGAATAATGGCAAATAAAGTCCAATAAATGGTAAACCAAGCGGTTGTTGTTACAAACGGGCCATATCCATTCATATCAGAATAGGTGATTCTCGATGTTTCGCCATATTTAACCATGTTGGAACTTACCTTTACAAAATTCCAAACAAACGCATTTACGATTAAAAATGCAAAGTAAACTACGTAGGTAAGATTCTTATTATTAAGGATATAGTGAAAGAGAAGAATAATGACAATAGAGAAAGCGTAACCCACTAAATTATGTAGAAATAGTGATTTGAAATAGAGCGCAATTTCAATATTGGTAAAACCATACGCCAACTGAGTTCCTATGCCAACCACAATACTAAAAAGTTGCAAAATGGCAATTGTAATGGTTAGTGCTAATAGTTTTGATACAAACAGCATACCCGATGAAATGGGCGTAGCATCTTGTATTTCGCTAAACTTATCTTCACGCGCCCTCCAAACCAAAACGCCACTGTAAAAGAAGACTATTGCCGAGTAAATAAATCCAAATCCACCACTTATTCTATCCACCACACTATAGGTTACAGGGTACGATGACGTGCCATATCCTACCGAAAAATTGAAGAGCATGATGGTTAATGTTATTACTCCAATGGCTGATATTACGGCAAATGTGGGGTTAAAGACCACCGCTTTTACCTCCACTTTGGTTAGATGCCACAAGGTTATTAATGAAAACTTATTGGCTTTGGTAGGTTTTATATCGTTACTCTCTTTTAAGGTTGCAAAATCAACCTCTTCAACCGTTTTGGCCTTTTTACTTTTCTGGTTTTTAGAGTTAAAAGAGAATTTATAGTAGGTAAATATTAAACCACCTAAAGCAATAGTGAGCCAGAGAAGTCTGTTCCAAAGAAGCGCACCAACAACAACCATTTCACCACTGTTTTTTTCGGAGACGGTAAGGTATTTGGTTACAAAAGCATAAGCATTTCCGCCAAATGGGTCAAGAATATTGGCAATCCACACGGTATCTAAATCGGCCAAATAAACCTGTGATAATGAAGAAAAAACCAACATAAGCAAAGTGGCTAAAATAGGCATTGTTTTGCTTCTGAAAATGGTGCCCAACGAATAGATTAAGCTTCCGAAGATGATGATATTTGGCAGAACAAACCAAAGAAGTCCATGTAAATGTCCCGCAAGAACAATAGCGCCATAGCGTTGATGATCGGCCCAAGGCATTAATGGCCCGAGTAAACTCCCTATTGAAACTCCCAAAAGAGGAATGATTGCAATAGTAGCAGTACCAATAAACTTACCCAAAAAGTAGTCGCGTTCGCGGATGGGTGATGTAAAAACAAACTGGTACATATCATGCTCAAAATCGCGCGTGGCAGTATCAATCATGAAGCTCGAAACCAAAAGCAAACACATTAGATAAGAGAGCGAGCTATAAAGACTTGTAATGACAAAAGGGGCATTTTTATAGACGCTTCCAACGCCTCCACCCAAGTTTATGGCATCATAGGAGACGCTGGCGAATATAAATGCGGTGATGAATAGAAGATAAATCCATATAGTAGGCGATGTTAACCGATATTCCCACTCGTGTTTAATAAATTTCCACATGTTGTTTTAGAATAAAGGTTAGAGTAAATTATGTGTCTTGGCAAAAAATAGATCTTCCAAATTCTCGTCGGCAAGGGTAAAGCCATTGTCCAAACTTTCGGCCGAATAGGCGTGAATGAGCGGATTGCCCGCCACCAGCTTGTTTGAAAGAATTTTGTAGTTAGCCTGATAGGTTGCCAACTCGGGTTTTGTAATCTGTTTTTGCCAAATCTTACCTTTAATCTGATACAACGCTTCATTGGTAGCGCCATGAAATAAGAGTTCGCCTTTATCTATAATTGCCATTTGAGGGCATAGTTCCTGCACATCTTGTACAATATGGGTTGAGAGGATAACGATGGTTTCGTCGCCAATTTCGCCTAGGATATTGTAAAAGCGGT
Source organism: Breznakibacter sp. (assembly GCA_043775765.1). Classification (GTDB taxonomy): domain Bacteria; phylum Bacteroidota; class Bacteroidia; order Bacteroidales; family Marinilabiliaceae; genus JAGPHP01. The sequence goes on from JAYVSA010000136.1 coordinate 5,495, forward strand.
TGCGTTCGCCCGGATCTAAACCCGCTGTTGGTTCATCTACAATTACCAATTTTGGATTGCCTATCAAGCACTGCGCAATACCAAATCGCTGGCGCATACCGCCACTAAACTTACTCACGGCTATATGACGTTGTTCGAGAAGATTTACTTTTTTGAGGAGCTGAAAAACCAAGTCTTTGCGGTCGCTACTATTCTCAAAGCCCTTTAAAAGAGCCAAATAATCGAGCAATTCAACGGCCGATGTTCTTGGATAAACACCAAACTCCTGTGGCAAGTAACCCAACACTTTGCGTACTTCCGATTTCTGGTTCAAAACATCCATTTCACCCAGCATTACTGTTCCACTATCAGCATCTTGCAAGGTTGCAATAGTTCGCATCAGGGTCGATTTTCCGGCACCATTAGGGCCAAGTAATCCAAATAAACCACTTTCAATAGTAAGTGATACGTTCTTGAGAGCCACCACGCCATTGTTGTACTGCTTACTCAGGTTTTTAATTTGTAGTTCCATAATTTGATTGTTGATTTTTATTGTAAAGTCTATTGCGTAATTGGGGTTAAATGTAAAGTGTTTTTTGATATTTATACAAATAAATTAATCTTTTTATATTGATGTTTATTCTAAGAAGAGTAATTCACTTGAGTGGGGCGTTAATAAAAAAGCGGAACTACCATTTCTGATAATTCCGCTTTTGTTAGACTGTTTCTATTGCGTTATTTTACGAGTATTTTGCCCGTAACCGTTGCGCTATTTA
>JAYVSA010000137.1:0-3596 GCA_043775765.1 Breznakibacter sp.
CTGCAATCGAAAAAGATTTCTGCCGATGCTATTCACGGCGATCTTCTTCAAATTGAGCGTAACAAGGTGATGCGTGCTTTCAAAAATGAGAAACTTAAAATTTTAGTTGCCACCGACTTGGCGGCACGTGGAATTGACGTGGCTGGATTGGCTTACGTGGTTCATTATCAAATACCAGATAAGGCCGAATACTATATTCACCGAAGTGGTAGAACAGGAAGAGCTGGTCTTAAAGGCTTATCGCTTTCATTCATTACCGAGGGAGAAATGAAGAGCTTTAAGTTTATTGAAAAGGCTTTGAATTTGTCGATTGATAGAATAAAAGTGAAATAAAAGAAAGAGGAGTTTGAGGCTCCTCTTTCTTTTTATAATCATTTTGTACCCTAAAGCTTATATGCAACTGGAACAACAAACTGCACTCTCGCATTTTTGCCATCTTGTTTACCTGGAGAAAATTCCAATAATCTGATAACTCTAATTGCTTCATTTTTCATATCAGTAATAGATCTGTTATTTTCGGCTCGTTTTGAATCATCTCCAGAGATAACCGTTTTAATAACTTCCACACTTGTAACCGTTCCCTTTTCATCAACAATGAAGTGAACATACATCTTTGCCGAAACCTTGTTTTCAAGTGCCGATTTAGGATACGCTAAATTTTTCTGAATAAACGTGGCAATATCTGCATCATTTCCAGTTTTATACTTAGGCATTTCTTCCACTGTATTGTAAGCCATTGTATCTGTTGGAGTAGATGATTCTACAATTATTCGGTTCCATTTCATGGTCTGAGGATCTTGAATGTCTGTTGTATCCCTCTGGATGGTAGGAATTGACTTCCCATCAGCCATTCCCGCACCATTATTCGAAGAATTATTCTCTTTATTCGCAAAGGAGTTAATATTAATTACCAATAACACAAGTGCTAAAAGTAATATTGGCATTGAAAGAATATATTTTACCTTTTTAACTGAACTTGATTTTTTAGTTGTCATCATTTTTAACCGTTTTTTTAAAAGTGAATAATTAAAATTATTGGTTAAGCTAAAAGATGTTATACCGAGACTTTTCTCAAAAAGCATCTCCTGATACCTAACCTTGTCAAAACCTTCGAGCAATACTCTGTTATCGGCAATAAACTCATGTTCCGACCGAAGTGAATGTCGAAGCAACCAAATGAAAGGGTTAAACCATTGGATAATTGTCAAGAGTTCCATTATCAGAACATCCACTGTGTGATATTCCTCTTTATGAGCCTTTTCATGCACAATCATCTCACTGTTTTTCCCACTTTCAAGATCGTTTTTGGAGATAAATAAAATATTGAAAAAGGTAAAGGGTGATCGGTCATTGTCGAGAACAACCGCTTTAAATCCATGATATTTATACCTCGGAAATCGTTGGTACAAAAAATGAATTTGAGCAAGGCTCGACAAAAACCGCAAACAAAAAAACACGGCGCCGCTTATATATACTATCGATAATATATTCCATAAGTCGAAGCTCTTAGTTGGTTCAACAGGCGATAAACCGCCAGTAATAACCACTGGATTAAGAACTTTTATAAAAATCATTGGTGGTATACTCTCCACCGAAAAGCTAAAAGCAGGTGCGATGATTGAAATAACCATTGCCAAAAGCAGAAACATTCTATTCCAAGAGTAATAGGTCTCATTTTTTAGAACCAACCAATAAAATATATAGAGCAGAGATAGAGCTGCGACGGATTTCAGTAGATATATTTCGTAAGTTCCCATATCATTTCTCCTTTTGTTCGTTTAACTGCTTTTGCAGCATCTCTATAATCTCCTCAATCTCTTTGGTTGATAAATTCTCCTTCTTTGAAAAAAAGGAGACCAAATTAGTATACGAATTAGAAAAGTAACTCTTCATAAATCCCCGAAGAAACCCTTTGGTGTATTCTTCCTTTGATATAAGTGGATAGTATTCATGTGTTTTACCAAACACATTATGCGCCACAAATCCTTTGGTCTCTAATATTCGAGTAATTGTAGAAACTGTGTTGTAAGCAGGTTTAGGATCTGACATCTTTTCGATGACATCGTTTATAAACCCTTTTTTCAGATCCCATAATATTTGCATTATCTGCTCTTCTGCGTTTGTAAGCTCTTTCATTTCTGTAATTGATATATAATACTTTGTTCGTTGTAATATTACTTTACAAATGTATAACTAAACTTTTAGTTATACAACTAAGATAATAGTTTATGTGCGATTTATTTAAGAAAACACAACTGCTGTTTTTGCATTGTTTTGATATTCAAGTAAATAAGGTTATTTTGGGTGAAGACAAAAAGATCAGAATAAAAAAGTGGAAATTTAAAACATCGTTTAAGCAAATACGCTACTTTTGGTAAAACTTAAAAACAACAATGAAAATGAAAAATCTACAAATTTCAATTCTTGCACTAACATTCTTGGCGTTATCTATTTCGTCGTGTAAAAAAAACAACGATCCTGATCCATCTATCTTAGCAAACAGAACCACCAACAATTGGATTTATTATCAAATGAAAAATGCCTATTACTGGACAAGCGAAATGCCCACAAATCTAAATATAGATCAAGCCCCGAAGGATTTTTTTAACTCGCTACTATCAACCGAAGATCGTTTTTCGTGGATGCAAGATGCACAAGAGCTTCACGACTTGCTTTTAGGCGTAGGTAAAGATTATGGCATGGAGTATAAACTTTTTAAAATATCTTCTTCTGGCAATGTTTTGGCTCGCATTGATTGGGTTTACGCAAATAGTCCAGCTGCTCTATCTGGCATCAAACGTGGCGATTTGTTTGGTAAGGTAAATGGTACGCAAATCACCACAGAGAATTTCGACAAACTGCTATTTAGTGAGTCAACCAATATGTCCATTACCTTTTCTACGGTTAGCAATAAGACGTTGTACGAAGGGCAAACAATAGCTCTTACCTCAGCATATATTGAGAAGAATCCTATTCTGGTGGATTCTATTTATACCATTAATAATAGGAATATAGGCTATTTCGCCTATAAAAACTTTATTGCTGGACCCTCAGATAATTCCACCATTTATGACGATCAGGTTAATGCTATTTTTGGAAAGTTCAAATCGGCAGCGGTTTCAGATCTAGTGCTAGATTTAAGATTAAACAACGGTGGATCTATAACGTCAGCACAAAAATTGGCTAGTCTCATTATTAAAAACTCAACTTCTACTCAAGATGTGTTGTACTATTTCGATTTTAATGACGTGCAAAACTCTCTTTACACTCAAGAAACAGGTAAAACAAGATATTTAGGAAATGTATTACCAGAAGGCAACAATATTAGTAGTACAATAAATCAGTTGGTGGTATTAACTAGTAATAATACGGCTTCGGCCAGCGAGTTAATTATCAACTGCCTAAAGCCATACATGACAGTAAAGCTGGTGGGTGATACTACTTTGGGTAAAAACGTTGGCTCCACTTCAATTACCGATTCGACAAAAGCTATTACGATAGGCTTACAACCTATTATTCTAAAAATTTTCAATAAAAATATGCAATCTGATTACTCAAATGGCTTTATACCCGACTATTACTTTCCAGATAATCAG
>JAYVSA010000138.1:0-2632 GCA_043775765.1 Breznakibacter sp.
CAAACATCTGCCTGCCGAACGCATAATCAATGGAAATAAGAAAGATAATTTCTGGGAAATGGGCGAAACAGGTCCGTGTGGTCCGTGTTCTGAAATTCATATCGACTTAAGAAGCGATGCCGAGATTGCTCAAAAAGATGGCGCTTCTCTTGTTAATGCTGATCATCCGCAGGTAATAGAGATTTGGAATAACGTGTTTATGCAATATAACCGCAAAGCCAATGGATCTCTAGAATTGTTGCCGGCACAACACGTTGACACTGGAATGGGCTTTGAGCGCTTAACTCGCGTGATTCAAAAAGCACAATCGAACTACGATACCGATATTTTCCAACCTATTATTAAGGAGATTTCTCGCCTATCGGATATTAAATATGGCTTAACCGAGGAGCAAGATATTGCAATGCGTGTGGTGGCCGATCACTTGAGAACCATCTCATTTGCCATAACCGATGGCCAGTTGCCTTCGAACAATAAAGCGGGTTATGTTATTCGTCGTATTCTGCGTCGTGCTGTGCGTTACAGCTATACATTCCTCAATCAGAAACAGTCGTTTATCTACAAATTAGTACCAGCTTTGATTGATTCAATGGGAGATGCTTATCCAGAATTGATTGCGCAACAGAGTTTAGTGGTAAAGGTTATCAAAGAGGAGGAGGAGTCGTTCCTTCGCACGTTATCGACTGGTATCAATTTGCTTGAGAAGATTGTAAAGGAGTCAAAATCTAAAGGAGAAAAGGTTGTTTCTGGTAAAGTTGCCTTTGAGCTTTATGACACTTTCGGTTTTCCACTCGACTTAACGGAGTTGATTCTTAAGGAAAATAACTTGGTGGTAAATAAAGAGGAGTTTGACGTTGAGATGAATGCTCAAAAGAGCAGAGCGCGCAGTGCCAGTGCGGTTGAAACGAGTGATTGGGTTATATTAAAACAGATAGATAAGGTTGAATTTCTTGGGTACGATTGCTTAGAAGCCGAAGTGTCAATCACAAAATATCGCAAGGTTATTTCTAAGAATAACGAGTTTTATCAGGTAGTTTTTGATGTAACGCCATTTTATGCCGAGAGCGGTGGTCAAGTGGGCGACATAGGTGCGATATCTAATGGAAGCGAAGTGGTTCCTGTTGTAGATACCAAGAAGGAGAACGATTTAACAATTCATCTTCTTGAGCAGTTACCATTAGAAATTGGTGGTGTTTTTACGGCAAGAGTCGACGTTGAATACCGTCAAAGCATTGCCAGTAACCATACCTCTACGCACTTACTGCACCAAGCACTGCGCGAAGTTTTAGGCACACATGTTGAGCAAAAGGGGTCGCTTGTTAATGCCGATTATCTTCGTTTTGATTTCTCACATTTTCAAAAAGTTACCGATGAGGAGTTAAGTAAGGTTGAGAAAATTGTCAATCAGAGAATTCGTAAAAACTACTCTCTTGATGAGCGTAGACAAACGCCAGTAAAAGAGGCTCAAGCTCTTGGTGCAATGGCACTTTTTGGTGAGAAATACGGTGAGTTTGTTCGTGTCATAAAATTTAACGATTCGGTTGAATTATGTGGCGGAACACACGTCAAAGCAACTGGTGAAATAGGTATTGTTAAGATATTTGCCGAATCTTCTACGGCATCGGGCATTAGACGAATTGAGGCTGTGAGTGGTGCAAAAGCGGAAGAGCTTATTGCCAATCAATTTGAAGTGGTTAAAGAGATTCAAAAATCGCTTAAAAATCCGCAGAACGTTCAAAAGGGTCTTGAGAATATCTTGCAGGAGAATGCCAATCTTCAGAAGGAGATAGAGCATTTAAAGAAGTTTGTTCTTCAGGTTGAGAAACAAGACCTAATGAATAATGGCACAACGCACGGAGCCATTAAAATTGTTTCTGGGGTTGTGGTACGCCCAGTACTCACGGGCTCTCTGAAAGATTTAGCGTTCCAAATAAAGGGCGATGCCGAGAATATTGTTGTCGTTTTGGGTTCAATACATAATGGGGCACCTCAACTGGCGGTTGGTTGCTCAGATAAACTAAAAGATAGCGGTTTTGATGCCGTTGCAATTGTTCGAGAGGCTGGAAAACTCATCAACGGTGGTGGTGGCGGACAAGCAACATTTGCTACTGCGGGTGGTAAACAGCCCGATCATTTAGATAATGCTATTTTTAAAGCTGTTGAATTAGTTAAGTTAAAGTTCTAAAAAATAGAAAATATAAGGTTAGGAGCGGTATACAAATTTGTATATCGCTCCTTTTTTTTGTATATATTAACAATTTTTATCATGCAATAGAAAAAAATGCTATTTTTGATATTGGTTTGAATATTAATAAGATAAACAGCACACTTTAAACACCCTATAATATGAAGTTGGTAAGCATTGCACTAATATCACTCTTTTTTACAGTATCAATATTTGCATCAGGTGATGACACAAAGGTGACGATTCAGAAGGTTAATTCGCTTATCAAAAAGGAGCAATTTGATGATGCGAAAATGCTTTTAACGGATGCTATTGCAAAGAGTCCAGATGATATGGTTCTGCAAGAGAAAATGGGTCGTTTGTGCTTTTCTATGAGCACCAATCAGGCCGGGCTGGACCGCCTGCTGGCAGAGGTCGATGCGCAATTGGCGGCGTCAGGGCTGGAGC
>JAYVSA010000139.1:0-11167 GCA_043775765.1 Breznakibacter sp.
AGAATAAGAGATGTACCTCCTAAGAAGAATAGAAACATTTTGGAACGCACACTCATTTTAAAGATATAGATCTTTAAAACCTCAAAAAGTTCAATTATACGATTCATTAGTAAAGGATAATACGGATTGTTAACTACAATGTGAGCCCAACGACAAAATAGATGTTTTTTAACTCTGGATTTACACCCAATGTACCAGTAATGGGAACCTTAAAATTATCGGTAATTTCAATGTCACGAGCAACACTAAGGCCAACATTGACCACATTAAATTTGTTGGCATAATACCCTTTTGCAGGAGTTACCCCACAAAAAAGGTTGATCTCACTCTTTTGGATATTAAAAGGATAGGCGAGTTGAAGATAGGTTGAATATTGATTCTTTCCTGTTACGGTATCTCGGTCGTTGCCATAAATAAAAACTCCTACAGTTGCAGATAGAGGAAATTTACCAAATGGCTCGGTTTCGGCAATGGCTTCAATTGTATGGAGTGTAGAATCTGAGCTATAGTTGAAATAATTAGGGGAGGATGCTCCACCTTCAATTGGATTAAAATAGTCGTAAAGCGTCAAAGTCACAGGACCTTTACTGTATTTTGCATAAAAATCAACCTCCTGCATAGACTCAAGTGCCGTAGTATAACTGGCCCAACTGCCGAGAGTAATATTCTTACAAGAAAACTCAAGCGTTGGTTGAATTGCGGATGAATTACTCAAGTTAATGCCACGCCAATTATATCGACTCACAAAATCGACATTCAGCGCAACGTCGACGTTCGAGGTTTTTTCTTGCGAAAAAATAAAATGATTTGAAGTAACTAACAGTATACTAATAACGAAAAAAAAGTAACGATTTTTCATAAAACTAAATTATATAAGGACCTATCAACATTTAATATCTTATCAATCAAATATATAACAAATATTAACAACTGCTAACATATTGACATCAAATATTTTGTTTAACGAATGCTGACAATAGTAGCTTCTTAAAACTTATATATAACATATTCGCAGAAAATATGGTAAGACACCATGACTGGTAAGATGCAACTAAGACCGTTAAAGTAGAGAAAAGTTAGGAATGATGGCATTGAAAAGTAAGCAATAATTGAAGCCAAATTAAACCGCGTGGTTATTGTTTTTAGCTCCCTTTTTCTACACCCAACTTTTGTGAAGTATAAATACCTTTATGCCCCGAAAAAAGATAGGCAATAATAACAGCAATAGCCAGATATACACCCCCTTGCGCGCCAAAAAGTTCAATTCCCATAAGTATACAAGCAATTGGAGTATTAGCCGCACCAGCAAAAACAGCCACAAAACCCATTCCAGCCAAAAGGCCTACAGGTAAGGGTAAAAAAATTGAAAGAGTGCTTCCCAGAGTGGCTCCAATGAAAAAGAGGGGTGTAACTTCTCCACCTTTAAAACCGCTGCTTAAAGTTACAACCGTGAGGACTATTTTAGCAGCAAAAAGCCAGAATTCTTGAGGTTTAGAAAAGGCATCAACAATGGTTGGAACTCCTAATCCGAGTAGACGAGTATCGTGCGTAATGGCAAAGAAAGCTACGATGAGCGAACCCCCAATGAGTGGTTTAATGAGCGGATGCGGCAATTTATTGAGCCAATGGGTTGTGAAATGCATTCCCTCTGAAAAACCTCGCGAAGCTAACCCAAAAGCGACACCCGCTAAAATGGCCACCAAAAAGGTAATTACAGAAAAGTTTGGTACCCCACCGATGATGTAATGAGTGTGGTGAACCATAGGTATTAAATCGCACACATAATTGGCAATAAGTGCAGACAGGAGTGCTGGTACGAGAGCTTCGTAACGCAACTGACCAATAACCAAAACCTCAAGAGCAAAAACAGTACCTGCCAATGGTGTACCAAAAACAGAGGCAAAACCGCCACTGATTCCCGTTGCAATAAGTATGCGTCGGTTGGCTTTTGAGAATTTAACCAATTTTGAGAGCTGATCCGCAATAGAACCGCCCATTTGCACTGCCGTTCCTTCTCGTCCTGCAGAACCACCAAAGAGATGGGTAATAAGTGTGCCAAGCAGTACAAATAGTGCCATTTTAATGGGAATAGTATTCTTGGGGTCTTCTATTTCCTCAATAAGCTGATTATTGCCCTTAACCACATCTTGCCCAAAATAGTGATACATGGCAGCAATTGCCACACCCGCTAAAGGCAAAAAGTAGATTAGAATGGTATGGCTTTCTCTAAAATTGGTTACCCAATTGAGTGAGATGAGAAACAACGCCGAAGCCAACCCTGTAAGAGTACCAACAATTAAACCTATTACAAGCCATTTAAAAGTAAAAATGGTTCTTGGGAATTGAAATTTCATATTCTAAATTATAACCCAGTTGTAGAATAAAACCTAGCATTTATGATTACATACAAGAGAGTCCAACGATTAAATCTTTTGAAAAATTTTTGAAGTCGATACCATCAAACGTTCCACTACTCATCAGTAAAAGATTGCGTTTATACCACTTCTCACCCCTTAAAATTTGCTGAAGTTCTATGCTATTTGTAAATACAGTAATATTAGATCCTCCAAATGCCTCTTTGACTTCCTCTGCAGTAATAGGTTCGAGCTTTTTGTGCTTTATAACCTCAGGATTAAAGTACACATAAGCTCTATCGGCCGCCACCATACTCTCTCTATAGTGTGATAAAAATTCACGTTTTAAACTGCTAAACGTGTGTAATTCCATACAAGCTACTAATTCCCTATTTGGAAATTGTTCCTTAACGGCTCTAGTGGTTGCTTTAAGTTTTGATGGCGAGTGGGCAAAATCTAGAAAAATGGTAGCATCGGCACTCTTTTGGAGTATTTGAAGTCGCTTTGCTGCGCCTTTAAAGGTTTTAATGGCTTCAAAGAACTGACTATTATTAACACCTAATTGGTTACATACAATGCGGGCACCGTCGAGATTTTGCATATTGTGTTGACCAAAAATAGGTACTGCAACTTCTTGCTTATCTTTCAAAATTAAAATAGTATTATCATCAACAATCTTACTATCAACCCCTTTGTAAGCAAGTTTTTCAATATTATTAGGCAACTTTTTGGCTATTTTTTGCAACTCTTCATCACCCGCAAAATAGATGAACGAACCATTTGGCTCAATCATATCTGCAAAAATGGTGAACTGTTCAATGTAGTTTTCCCATGTAGGAAAAACATTGATATGATCCCATGCAATACCACTCACCAAGGCAATATGAGGCTTGTAGAGGTGGAACTTTGGGCGTAAATCAATGGGTGACGTCAGGTATTCATCGCCCTCGAAAATGGCTATTGGAGCGTCGTTGGTGAGACTAACCATTGTATCAAACCCTTCAATTTGAGCACCAACCATGTAATCGAAACTCATTTTATAGAAATTCAAAACATGCATAATCATAGAGGTTATGGTGGTTTTACCATGACTTCCACCAATGACCACACGCTTTTTATCTTTGGTGGCTTCGTACAAATATTCTGGATATGAAAAGACTTTAATACCCAATTCTAGAGCTCTTATAAGTTCTGGGTTGTCTTTGCGAGCATGCATCCCAAGAATAATGGCATCGAGCTTCGTTGTGATAATTTCTTGATTCCAGCCTTCTTTTTCTGGCAATAAACCGTGCGTAGCTAACCTACTTTTAGAGGGTTCAAAGATTTCATCATCAGAACCCGTTACTTGGAACCCTTTTTTATGAAGTGCTATGGCCAAATTATGCATTGCTGCGCCACCTATTGCTATAAAATGTACTCTCATATATTTGAATTTAACTCTAAATAGACAGAACTATGGGTGGTAAAAATAGTTATTTGCGTTGCTTTCTACCTCTTACCTATTAATAATTTCAAATAAATTGTTGCAACTGAAATAGTTTTTGCAATTTTGCGTCTCTATTTTCGATGCATTGTAGAAATTACTATAGTATAAGCTTGCAAAACAAAATTTCTATATGAAAGAACGAATTGCCATCTTTCCTGGTTCATTTGACCCATTTACCGTTGGGCACGAAAATGTTGTGTTGAGAAGCCTTGAACTTTTTGATAAAGTAATTATCTCCATTGGGTATAACTCCAACAAACAAGGATTTTTCCCCTTGGAAAGGCGCATGAATTGGATAAAAACAGTTTTCGCAAACGAACCACGAGTTTCGGTTAACAGCTATCAGGGCTTAACGGTTGATTTTGCGAAGGAACAAAATGCAGGATTTATCCTCCGTGGGTTACGCACCTCTGCCGATTTTGAATTTGAACGCGCCATTGCCCAAATTAATAAGTCGATGACAAATATCGATACGGTTTTTCTTCTTACAACTCCAGAACACACGCCTGTGAACTCATCTATTGTAAGAGATATTATAAGGCATGGAGGCGATGCCAGCAAATTTCTGCCAAAACAAATTGTTATTGAAACCTTAAATGATTGAATCTAACTTTATGTTTCAAGTGAGATTACAACTCTTTGTACTTTGTTTTTTATTTCTCAATACAGTTTTAGCTCAAGCCAATACTGGCGATAGCACTTTCGTTTACGGTAATGCTCCCCAATATGCTGGGCTCCATCTAACAATTGAATATCAGTCCGATTTCATCTCACATGAGAATTCGCCGTTAATTACTTTTACGGTAAAGCCTAATGGTGATTTTAGAGCATCTTTTATTTTGGGAAACACAACCAAAGTTTCCATGAAATTGGGAAAGAGTGTTGGAACAGCTCTTCTGCAACCAAAAGGTGAATTTCAACTCATTCTACCGCCTTATACTCCCATTGAAGAAGCCGATCAGATGAATCCTTTCTTTGTGCCAGATTACATACCCTTGGCAATTATAAAGGGCGATAGAGATAATTTAAACCAACTCATTTCAGAGTTCGATGACGAGTTTAATTCTATTTACGTGAGTAATGTTCGTCAATTATTTAAGAAGGAGAGTGAAGTTCCTATAAAACACCTCATTCAGCGTCTCGATTCGATCTTTCCATCAAAAAACCCATGGTTTATTGAATATAAACATTACTCTTATTTTAAATTCTACGACTTAACTTTTCAACGCCGTAAAGAATATGTTGTAGAAAAATTTTTCAAGAACAGTACATTTGCCCCGTATAATAGCGCATACTGTGAGGCATTTAACTCTACATTTTATCGTTATTTTGCTTTTTTATTTAGTTTGAAAAATAATGATGTTTTGCAAAAAGCGTGGGCTTCACGTTCACTTGATTCAATTAGCAGTGCGCTAAAATCGTCGACTATGTTAAAGGATGATAATTTACGAGAGGCCGTCATTTTAAAGAATTTATACGATGCTTATTATTCAAATTTATACGATAAAGGCGAGATTTTAACACTTATTGAGCAAGCTCAAGTAAAATTTACAACGGCATTAAATAAATCAATAGCATCTAATATTTGCGTGACATTAAATCAACTTAAAGAGGGATCTCCTGCACCCTCATTTGACCTCGATAATTTTGAAGATAAAAGCAAAACACTAAAAAAATACCGAGGCAAATTTGTTTATCTAAACTTTGTTCAAACCGAAAATTATGCGTGCAAAAAAGACCTTTTGTCTTTAGTAGCAATAAATAATGCAACCAAAAAAGATTTAGAGATTGTTACTATTGTAACAGACAAAAATAATGGCCGTGCAAAAGAATTTATAAAAAAGAATAAGTTACAATGGGATTTTTTATCGATACAGAAACAGGAAAGCCTTAAGGTCGATTACCGCATAAAATTTTTACCGACTTATTTTTTAATTGATCCCAATGGTAATATTTTATTAGCTCCTGCACCCTCACCAGAGGAGAATTTTCTTACTGTTTTTGAAGAGCAAGCGCGAGTTTTTAGAAACAAAGATCTCAGAAAAAATCCTCCAAAACAGAAAAGTATTTTTGAAATGTAACCTCTAACCGTTCTACTTTTTTTAAATAAAATCACAAGTATTACCTCATTTTAACAACATTTAATTATATTTGAATTAATTGTTAGACACAATAGCACTATTTTTGAATTTTTAAAACAATATAGGCTATGTTGTTGTTTGTTACCGTTGTAGGTATAGTTTTCGAAGATATAATACCAATAATCTAGGGGTTTTAAGTAATAAATAACGCATCAAGATGTTGCACAAACTTAAGTTACTGATTTTACTTCCATTATTTTTTGTTTCTCTGGGAGCTTGGGCTTTTCCTACAGCAACTATTGTAAGTCTTGATACGGCCTTTTGTATTGGTGGCATTGCACCGTTATCCATAAAGTTTACTGGCACAGGTTCGTTTGGCGTAATTTATACTATCAAGTACAAAAATGGATCATCTGTTACCTATGGAATATATAACCAATTAGATGTAAGTCTTCTCAATGCGAATTTGGTTAATAATGTTTGGACGACCAATCTATCTTATTCCACTGACACTTACGAAGTTACAATTGACAAGGTGTTTGATGATACGTGGGGTATGAGTGTAATTAATGGTGTTACCAGTTGGGATCCAAAAACTCAAGGAGTTGTGGATGTGTTTGGTAAAATGAACGTTCGAATAGACCAAATGCCAACTCCATTTGCTGGTAGTGATGCAACTCTTTGTGGTTACAATTACCAATTACAGGGAAAAAAGAGCGTGTCTGAAAATACCTGCCTTTGGTGGTCTGACCCAGCAACAGTATCCTTTGATGATGTAACTATAGAAAAACCAACGATTGGAGTACCATCTGAAGGTTCATATACATTCTGGTTCAGAGAAGTTGCAGGTAAATGTGTTGCAGAGACCTCAGTTACGAATAAATTTAATGGATTTGCTCAGGCTACACTTAGTGGAAATGCAGAAGTTTGCATAACTGGACAAATTCCATCAACCCTTCAAACGATAGGGAATTACCCTATAACTTTCAAATACTGGGATGGTACAAATGAATCTAATCCAATAATAGTCAATACCAATATCTATAATTTTAATATTGATGTTTTTGGAAGTAAAACAATTACATTGCATTCCGTAATTGATAAAAATGGGTGTAAAACTCCAGATATAAATAGTGTTGGACAAGCACAATCTGTCGACTTATTACCAAAACCTAATGCTGGTATCGATCTTGTTGTTTGTGGCGATACAGTATCGCTTTCTGCTAGTCCAAGTATGCCATCCGGATGGTGGACAGGTGATGGTGTTTTTGAAAATAACACGTCTAAAAACAGTCAATTCAAATCCAATAAATTTGTAAAAGGGGTACAAATCTATTGGAATGAAATAAATAAAGGCTGTGCCGCGAAAGATTCTATTTCAGCAGATTTCTATAAAAAGCCCTATGTTAATGCAGGAATTGATCAACGTCTTTTCCTTGATATCTATACCGATTTAGATGCCACTGCTTTGGATGCAGAATCATTCTCTACAGGGAGTTGGTCATCGACAAACAGCTCGGTTTTGATTTCTTCGCCAAATGAATTTAATTCTAAGGTTACAGCACTTCCTTTGGGAAAAACCATATTAACTTGGAAGGTTTCAAATGGTGTTTGTCCAATAGATTCTGATTTGGTTACCATAGAAGTAAAGGATTTTACTTTTAGCAATGGATTTACACCTAACGGGGACGGCATCAACGATGTTTTTGAAATATTTGGTCTCATTCAAAGGCCAATTCTTAATAATGAATTAAAGATATTTGATTCTGCAGGAAGATTAGTCTATTCTCAAAAAGAGTATGATAATACTTGGAATGGTTTCGACTTATCAGGTAAACCTTTGCCTACAGGACCATATTATTATCTTTTTACTGGCGATGGGATTGATCCTGTTAAAAATTATCTTATTATTAAAAGAGAATGATAAAGAGTTATAAGCTTGGCGGATTATTCATTACAATTCTCTTGTGTGCTCTCAATTTAAAGGCTCAAGAGGATATTGTTATTTCGCAATATATTCATAACCAATATGCCATAAATCCTGCATTTGGAGGTGCACGCAATGACTTTTCTATTTATGGAGCATTTAAGAAGCAGTGGGTTGGTGTAGAGCAATCTCCAACAAAACAACTATTGACAGTTCATTCACCTTTGGAGAATGATAACATGGCTTTGGGGTTGAAGATTTCCAACAACACCATTTCTGTTTTTAAAAATACGGAAATCACAGGATCTTACACCTATCGATTTCATGTAACCAAGAAGTCGCAGTTGGCTTTTGGTGTAAATGGAGGTGTGCGTTTAAGCAATACGAGTTGGCGGGATATTTCTACAATTTCTGAAAATGATCCGTTATTTTCTGCAAATGAATCTGCTACAAATTTAGCGTTAGGTGCTGGAGTTGCTTGGTATAGCAATAATTTTTATACTTCTTTTTCAGCTCCCTCATTGCTTTTTTATAACGAAGAGAAAAAAGGAAAGGGCGAGTTTAATCCAAGCAAAATCAATTATCTCTTTTCTGGAGGCTATTTAATTAACACAGGAAGCACCCTCGCATTTCAACCTTCGGCACTTCTAAATTTTAATCCAGACAAAAAGTTAATATGGGATGCCGGTGCAACTATAATTTATAATGATCTTCTTTGGTTTACTCTAGGATATAGATCATTAGAAGAAACTGTTGTTATGTTTGCGTTACAACCAGTTTCATCTTTAAAAATAGGCTATAGTTATGATTATGCGATGGGAAAAATGTCTGGATTAGGTAGCGGTTCGCATGAAATATCTTTACAATTCGATTTTGGTTATAAGATAAAATCATCCAACCCTAAATTCTTTTAGCTTAAGATTTATGAGAGACAGTATATTTAAATACACGCTTTTCTTTATCATACTATTGGGAGCCAGCAATAGTTTACTGAGTGGTCAGGAAATTCTTGTAAAGAAGATAGAGACCAATCAATATGCTCATTCTAATATTGCGCCGATTGTAAGTGACTCAACGTTGATTTTCTCTTCCAATAAAAAGCTCTCAACCTTTCGAAATTATTTTAATTCGGATGGCGACTATATCTATCGACTATATAGCGCAAAGCTCGATAATAATACTCTAAAAGGGAAATGTGTGCCGTTTTTAGAGAGTGAAGCTGGAAGATTCAATATTGGTTCATTGACGGTTTCAGCAGACGGCAAATTTATGATTGTTTGTCAGAATGGAACCGATGAAATCAAAAATTCAAATGGAAAACGCGGGAATACCTATGCTTTATATTTTTCTGAAAAGAATTTAAGTGGAAAATGGAGCAGATTAAAGCCATTGCCCATAAATACTAAAAAAATATACAACGCAGTTCATCCATCACTTTCAGCGAACGGAAACTTACTCGCATTTGCCTCGGATGCCCCCGATGGAATTGGTAAATTCGATATCTACATATCCGAAAAGGTAAACGGGTTATGGCAAGAGCCTAAAAATTTGGGTCGAAATATCAATACAGAGGAGGACGAACTCTATCCGTCATTTGCGGGTAACACGAAACTCTATTTTTCCACAAATGGTAGGTTTGGGTTTGGGGGCATGGATATTTATGTTTCTGAACTAAAAAACATCTGGAATATTCCAAAAATATTGGAAGAACCGATAAATAGTACCTCAAATGATTTTAGTTGTTTTGTATATGAGGACGAAAGAAGTGGTTATTTTTCAAGCGATAGAACAACCAATGATGAAATATATTTCTTTGAACAACTCTTTCCTAAATTTGACATCGCAGAACCCCAAGTTATAGATACATTCTGCTTCTCGTTCGCAGAAACCAGTCAGGACTCAACGCAGCAACTTACATATATCTGGAATTTTGGTGATGGTGGAACCGCAAAAGGACTCGAAGCAGACCATTGCTTTGTTGGGCCAGGATTATACAAGGTTTTTTTGAACGTAGTAGACCCTATTACAAAACAAGAACTGTACTCTGTTGCTAATTATGATTTGCCATTAGATTACACGCAACAAGTATTTATTAACTGTCCAGATACCGTAAAAATAGGGCAAGAAGTGCAATTTGATGCCAAAAATTCCAAATTAGGTAGTTTGGTGCCAAAAGATTACTTTTGGGTTATTGATAATAAAGATAAACGTGTTGGAGAACAAGTGTTTTATACATTTACGAAGAAAGGTGTTTTCACAATCTTATGTGGTGTTGTATCGAGAGAAAACCCCAATGAAAGAATGGCAAGCACACGTTTAATTGTAGTTGAATAGATTATAGATCTGATTTATGCGTAAATTATTACTTGGTTTAATTATCATTTTAGGAGCATCTAAACTCAGCGCCCAGCCTGTGCCTGCAGTTGACGAGAATATTCCTTATCTACAAGTATTTGGGAAGGAATCTTCGATTGAATGGGGTGATGATGATTTTACTCAAATTATATTTTTTTCTGTGCCAAAAGACTTTGCTAAACCATTGTATATTAGAGTCTATGATCCCGATTGTGGTGGTGAGATTGACGAAGCAAAAGGCCCTTGGAGCACAAAGACCACTTTCTCTGTTTATGGTGGAGCTGGCGCCTGTTCAAATGAAGATGCTAGAAAAAGCAAGTTAGGTGGCAACTATAAAAGTGGTAATTTAATCAGTTCGAAGACCTTTTCAGAGAATCCAAAATATGATAAGCAGTGGTATACATTTGGCCCAATAAATCCTACTGAAGGAGAGTTTTTGACAGATTATGGAGGTAATGTTTTTAAGCTAATTGTAGACGGAACCTCTGGAGACGACGGTAATTTATATCGTCTATTTTTAAGCACATCACCCACCGAGAATAGGCCAGTAGAAGGAGCATTTGCATTCTATTTTAAATACAAATTCAGAATGTATGACGATCAAAATGAGGTCTCACATATCTATCCTTATATAGATGACAAAGTTTTATTTGTTCGTCAAGCAAATTTTGATTGGGATTTTGATGGAATTATACGCATCATCTCAGTATCTAAAAACGGTGAGTTGATGAAGACTTCGGGAAATAGCGATTGGCAAGTTAGTCAACACAAAGTTGTTAAAGAGGAGCAAAATACATCGTATGACATACAATTCATAAAAAGCAAAACGGAGAAGGTAAAGAGCAATAATGTTGTTTTCTTTATACAAAATCAGTATGGTACAGCCATGCCATTTTACAGTGTTCCTATTGGAGGTATTCCAAAATACAAGTATACAATTAGCATTAAACCTAAAAAATAGAGA
>JAYVSA010000140.1:0-4979 GCA_043775765.1 Breznakibacter sp.
TGGTATTAGTCTTTTTGTGAGTCTGTTTATGGTTGTTTTTCAACCATTTGGATTAGCCTCATTTCAAGCGAAATGCACTGTTTTAATATTGAGTGGTTATGGATTAGTTACATTAATGGTACTGGTCTTCAATTTAAAGGTCGTTGTGTTGCTTTTTCAAAATATTTTTGATGAAGATAGATGGAGTGTAGGACGTGAGATCGGTTGGAATATCTATTTGGTTATTTTAATTGGATTTGTTAATTGCTTGTATTCAATAATATTTGAATTTGCAACGTTCTCAATAAGCTCTCTTTTACGGTTTCAGTTTTTTACTCTCATAATTGCAGTTATTCCAATTGTAGTTGTTATTATTCTGAATCAGAATAGGCTACTTAGAAAGAACTTGAATTTAGCAGCGGGTTTAAACAGCCATTTCTCTGACTTAAAATTAAACAGCAACCCAGAGATTAATAGAGATGTATGTTTTTTGTCGGATAATGAGCGTGATAAAGTTGAAGTACCTATTAAAGAACTACTTTATATTGAGTCTCAAGGTAATTACGTGCGTATATACTCCTTAAAAGATGGAAAATTAACAGCTAATACCCTTCGAATTACTTTAAAGAGCGTTGAGAATTCGGTTATTTCTCATTCTGAGGTTATTAGATGCCATCGATGTTACTTTGTTAATTTGCTTAATATTGAATCGGTTTATGGGAACTCGCAGGGGTATAAATTATGCGTGAGAGGTACCGATATTCAAATTCCTGTTTCACGCGCGTATGTTAAATTGTTTCAAAATTCGATAGATGATAAACTTCATTTATCCCAAATCTGATTCGTTCATCCCTTGTTCACTCCTCTTGTCACTTTAATTAGCTGTTCATCCCCATTTTTCAGTGCTTATTGAAGATTACTTTAACATTGCAGAAAAAAACTGATATGTGGAAGTATAAATCAATTTTACTGCCTTTTATGATTGGCATTGCAATTTCGTCCATTTTATTCTATTTATTCAGATGGTGGGGGTTTTTAGTCATCTTTCCATGGATAGGTTTTTCGGTTAGTTTAGGGACTTTTCTGCGCCTGAAGCTAAAGGGGAAAGAGCGACTTTTAGGACGAAAAGTAGCACTGTTGATGATTCTGCCTTGTTTGCTTCTTTTTGTTCCTTTAGTTAATAATGAAAATTTTCAGTTAGAAGGAGTTGTGATGATCGTTATGGTAGGATTCTTTAGTAAAGGGTTTATACACTTTGCTGTTGCCAAACTTTTTGGACCTCTTATCTGGCGAAGAGGATTCTGTGGTCACGCATGCTGGACAGCTGCCGTTTTAGATTGGCTTCCTATTAAAAATAGTGGCAAACAGTTACCCGATAACATGAGGAATCTAAGGTATATCACACTTTTACTATCGTTGCTTATTCCTCTTTTTATGATTTTTGTTCTCTCGTATAATCCTTTGACCAATTTTATAAATAAGCTAGAGTTGAAGTGGATGTTTATTAGTAATGGTATCTATTATCTTCTTGCCATACCTCTTGCATTTATTTTACAAGATAAACGAGCATTTTGCAAATATCTGTGCCCAGTGGCTTTGGTTATGAAGCCCTCAAGCAGTATTGGACTCATTAAAATAGGGCCAGTTGTTAGCAATGACTGTATAAGTTGTAAAGCTTGTAATAAGAATTGTCCGATGGGGATAGATGTAATGAGTTTAATGATGCAAAATAAGCCCATTGCTGCCACAGAGTGTATTCTTTGTAACGATTGTAGTATTGTTTGCCCGACAAATAAGATCGTTATTTATTAGGTGGTTAGATTATGATGCTTCAACGCACGATTCAAATAAACTAAATGGCATATTTGTAGATGCGCCAAACATCATCACAAAAATGCGATGAAGATAATTTTGACTCTCACTTAAAAAAAACCAGTATTTATAGACTTTTGTGGCAAATAGCTAGTTGAAAAGTACTTGGCGATTTAGTATTCACCACGGGTCAGCTACGTTGGATCAGCCACTTACGTTTACTTGATGTATTTTCCAATAATGGCTAACAGTTTATCTTTTGTAAATGGTTTTGGGCAGTAGTCGGTACAACCAGCATCGAGTGCTTTTTCTCGAACACCTGAGAGTGCAAAAGGAGTTTGGGCTATAATAACTACCGCCTTATTGAACACTCTTATCTGTTTTGTTGTGTCGTATCCGTTACCATCAGGTAAGCGCATATCCATAAAAACAACATCGAGATGCGGTGTTGTTTTGCACAACTCAATAGCTTCTGCACTTGTTTTGGCATACAGAATATTATTCAACAACTTTCCAAAATAAGGAGTTAACTCAGATTCCTCTGGTGCACAATTTTCAACAATTAGAATATTTATGTTTTTAACGTCCTCAATCTCTGTTTGTAAAGTATCATTATCCTCTGTAAGCTTTAATTCTGTTACATTATCTGTTACACCATCTGTTGAATTTGTTGGAAATGAAATATAAAAAGTTGTGCCAACGCCAACACTACTTTCAGCCCAAATAGTGCCCCCGTGTTTTTCAACAAATTCTCTACACAAGAGCAAACCTAAACCAGTACCTTTTTCTTCGGCAGTGCCTAATGTTGTAATGGTATTTGTGATGTCGAATAAATGCAATAACACCTTCTCCTGAATGCCAATACCTGTATCGGTTACCGTGAGAAGTGTGTTTTTACTGTTACTCATTTTTGCCCCAATTTCAATACGCCCTCCCCGATTAGTGAATTTTATCCCATTGGAAACTAAATTGCGTAATATGGTTTTAACCATATTCAAATCGGCATAAACACTTATATCTTTTTGTTCTAGTTTATAGCTCAAACTTATATTTTTGCTTGCTGCATTTAGTTTTAAGTCGCCAATAATATCTTTACAAATCAGATCAATAGTCCATGTTTCTGGTGCAAAGGGGAGTTTACCTGACTGTGTTCGTGCCCACATCAAAATTTCTTCAAGAAGTTTATACGCGTGCTTGGCCGATGTGTAGATTGTGTCTATTTGCGAATCAATTTCATCGATATTTAGCTTTCGAACATTGGTAGAGAGGAATTGTAAGTAACCCAAAATGGAATTGAAAGGGCTTTTTAAATCATGTGCCAAAATGGACATAAACCTATCTTTATCGGCATTGGCCACCGTAAGTTCCTTGTTCTTTTCTTTTATAAGTTCAACCTGTTTGCGTTCGGTAACATTAAGCATAAAGCAAGTAACACCAACAATACATCCTTCCTGATCTATTATTTGCGACCAATAGTTGAGCCATGTTGTAGTTGAATTATCGGCATTTATTACGTCTTCAACGAAAGAAAAATTTTCACCTGTTAATGCCCGATCAATATTATTTTCAGTAGATTCTCGGGTTTGTTTATTTTTAAAAACATCAATTAAATTCATTCCTTTAGCAATTTGCACGCCTTCGGTTACTTCAATGTGATTTTTGTATTTGGAGTTATAAGTTAAAAACCTATAATCTTTATCGAGTGCAAATACAATTATTTCTGGCGAACTCTCAAGAATCGATTTTAGTAAACTGTTAGTTTTAAGAATCTCTCTTTCATTATTGCGTCGTTCAGAAATATCATGGATTAGAGAATAAATTAACTCTTTATTATTTATTATCACGGGGCCACTATACACTTCTACATCACGAATTTCACCACTCGATAATCTGTGCTTAAAAAAGAAATGGCTTTTGTTTTTGTCAATGGATAGCATCATTTCCTCCTTTAATTTAGCTGGGGAAAGGGTGTTAATCTCTCCTATTTTCATCGAAAGAATTTGCTCTTTAGTGTATCCATAATACTCACATGCCGCATCGTTGGCATCTATAATTTCATCACTTTGAGGGTTAATCAGGAGCATTATTCCACGGCTATTTTGAAACAAGGCTCTGTAACGTTGTTCGCTATCTTTAATTGCCTCTTCGGCCATTTTATGCTGAGTGATGTCGGTATGCTGAATAACTACATGACTGACAGAACCATTTTTGTCTAAAATAGGATATGCCCTATTAAAAAACCACACACTCTTGTTCTCTTTTATTTTAATATTTTGCGAGTCGGCAGCCAAACCAATATCGAATAATACCTCCCACTCAGCTGTTTCGTTGTGGTGAAACACTCTTTCCAGATGCTTATCAATGCCATTTTCAATAATTGCCTTATCTTCAAATATATTGTACACTTTTCCTTCAATATTATTCGGCATTACACCAAATAAATCAGATAATTTTGGATTGATTCTTTCACACCAACCCTCAGCGTCAAGAATTTGTGTACTCACGGAAGATTGGATGAACATTTGCTCAAAAAACTGTCTCTGTTTACTGAGCTCTTCTTCGGTTTGTTTCCGTAAGGTAATGTCTTTTATTAACCCAGAAACACTTACAGGAGCACCATTCTCATCTCGTTTAGTAACTGAACCTACATCGTAAAACCATTTATATTCACCTGTTTGAGTTAAAATTCGATATTCAACTTCATACCTTTCAGTTTTCCCTTTTATATGCAAAAGCATGGAATTCGTCGCAGTTTCAATGTCATCGGGATGCAATAATATTTTAAAATCAGTATAGTGTTTAAACTTATCTGGTGCGTAGCCCAACATCTCAGCTTTACGTTTTTCAAAAGTAATATCGCCCGTTTTAATATCCATTTCCCACCACGCCATTTTTGCCGATTGCATTGCCAGTTCGAGTCTTGAGTTATTTATTTGCAGGGCTTCTACTGCACTAACACGCTCTTTTTCTGATACTATTGCATCTAGTGCATAAGAGATGTCGTCGCTAATTTCTTGCAACAACTGGGTCTCTTCCTTATTAAAGAAGCCTACTTCGCTTGAATAAAGCGAGAGAACTCCAATAATTGCATCTTTATTTTTAATTGGCACACCTGCAGAAGAGCGATATCCCCGTGCGAGTGCTTCCTCTCTCCAAGGCAACATATCTGGGTCGTCTTCAATATTTGA
>JAYVSA010000141.1:0-6483 GCA_043775765.1 Breznakibacter sp.
CCCGATGCTTCTACAATTCGGCTCAATGAGAACCCGAGTAAATTGTTGCGAATATGGCCAAGGTGAAGCGGTTTATTGGTATTGGGCGATGAGTATTCAATCATCACCATTGGAGAACTATCTGTTACATCCCGAAACCCGTAATTAGGTATTAAAACCGACTCGTTGATGATAGATAACCAGTAAGATGACGCAATATTGAGGTTTAAGAATCCTTTAACCACATTAAAACCCGAAATAGTAGGTAACTGCTCAACCAAATAAGCACCAATATCTTGACCCGTTTGTTCTGGTCCTTTCTTCGAGGCCTTTAAAAGAGGGAAAACAACTACGGTTAAGTCGCCTTCTAAGTCTTTACGCGTAAGGGTAACCTGTACCAAACTAGGTTCTATAGATGTCTGATAAAGATGGCTAAGTGCCTCAACGACTTTGTTTTGGATTAATATTTCAATATTCATATTACGGCAATTCTACATAAAAAATGGCTCCAAAAATGGAGGTGCAAAGATAGAAAACTATCAAATAAAAATGAGTCAAAAGCTTTTTTTATTGCCTTTATTGGTTAAAGTAATTGTCAATTGCTTTAAAACTAGCTGTTGAGAGATGGGTATTCGATGCGTGAATGGTATATATTACGTAGTTTGAACTTAAAAACGCTTTTTATATCGGCAAGCTCTTTAAACGTAATTGGTGCATTAATAAACTGATTATCATCTATTTGATCGGTGATTATGCGGTCAACCAGTTCGTCTATTGCTTCGGGTGAATAGCTCTTTAAGCTACGCGATGCCGCTTCAACTGAGTCGGCCATCATAAGAATAGCTGTTTCACGTGTAAAAGGTGTTGGGCCAGGATATGTAAAGGCCGAAGCATCAACCACTTCGTTTGGATGCTCATTGGAGTAAGTATTGAAGAAATATTTCGTTTTGCCAGTACCCTGATGGGTGGTTATAAAATCTATAATCTGTTGTGGTATCTTGTGTCTTTTTGCAATTAAAACACCGTTTTCAATGTGGTCGATAACCATTTTGGCTGCTGTCTTTATTTCGATATTGATGAGCGGATTATAATTACTCATTTGGTTCTCGGTAAATAGCCCTGGACGTTCCGATTTCCCAATATCATGGTACATTGCACCAGCCCTAATAAGCAGGGCATTAGCCCCAATTTTATAAGCCGCTTCTTGTGCCAAATTGCCAACTTGTATTGAGTGTTGAAAAGTGCCAGGTGCTTTTTCGGCCAACTCGCGCAATAGTGGATGATTGGTGTCTGAAAGTTCTACCAGTGTTACATCGGACAAGAAGCCAAACAGTTTTTCGAAAATATAGATAAGTGGGTACACCAACGTGAGCAAGGCCGCATTTATTGCAAACATTCCAAAATAAGAACTGTTTATTTTTGAGAAATGACCTTCTTGCAACAAAGCCAGTCCGATATAAAGCAACGAGTAAGTTGCAAAAATAAAGAACGATGCCCGTAAAAGCTGACTTCTTCTAGTCATTTTAAATAGAGTAACAATAACGGTAATGCCTATGGGAAGGTGCAAAAAAACAAATTCAAAACTGCTTTCGGCAAAGAAGGAGGCCAATATAATGGTGCTTACGTGTACAAAAAAAGCCAATCGAGAGTCGAAAAAAATACGTAATATAATAGGTAAAATTGCAAATGGTAAAATATACGACGGTATAAAAATAAAGTGTTTTGATACACGCGCCATCACAATCATTAATATCACCAACAAAAATATAAAGGCTACCGACATCACTTGCTGATAAATATCGAACCTGAAGAAATAGAGAAAGAAGGTCATGCCCAGCACAAACATGGTTACAATAAGCAACTGCCCAAGCAAAATAGTATTGGCACCTGATGAGATTCCTAAACGTGACTCAAACTCTTTTTTGAAAGAATCAATCACCCGCATCGAATTTTCGTTTATAATCTCACCCTTATCTATAATGCGCTGCCCCGACATTACGCCACCACTCGAAAGAGAGAGGTTTTTGAGAATGTTGTTCTTCTCCAAATCGGTTCGTTCTTTATCGTACCTAATATTCGGTATTATAAATTGGTTAACCTCTAGCTCTTGAATAGCTTGTTCAACCCTTTCTTTACGTGCTTTACCCGCAAAAGCATCGGCTAACTTACTTGTAAATTGCGTGTATGCATTTTTGGGCGTCAAAAGCTCTGAAATGCCAAAAGGCTCGCCATAACTCCCTTTTACAAGCATTAACTCCATGTTTCTGGCCTCTAAGTACTCTTCTGGCAGTAAGATTACGCCATTGGCATAAATTTTAAGCAGAAGTGATGTAGCAACTTTGGTAAATGTATCTCTGTTTTGAGTTAAAAAGCGCGATGTCAATGTTTTAAGTCTTATCTCGTTCTCTAGCTTTCGTGTCTCCTCAAAGCCACGAACCGAATCAAATAAAAAATAGGGGCGAAAGTGCGATAACAAGCTGTCTCTATCCGTTTTTATGTCGGCCAGCGACTTCTGAACTGCAAAATTATAAGGCGCAATCAGCACTTCATGTTTCCAAGGTTCTCCTTTTGCATATTCTAAACTAAACTTCCCTTCTCGCGGAAAAAGATAGGTTATAATTACTATGGAAGCCACTATTATTCCAACTCGAGCAACACTATTCGAGTGTTGCTTAAAAAAACTAACTAACTTCTCCACAATCAATAATTTAGAATAATAATTAGCAAAAATAACAATCTAAAATCAGTATGGCAAACAATTTTTTTTCAGTCCACCCTCTTTTTTTATTCGAACGTATTTGAAATAAAAGTTATCTTGCACCAAAATATTAGCAAAATACAATGGCAGGATCTATATGTACATACAGCTTTATACCGGTTCGCAAAGATCCGTTTGAAAGTGCAGAGTTAGAAACACAAATACTTTTTGGTGAAACATTTCATGTGGTGGAGGAGACCGAAAAATGGGCTCGTGTGATTTGTGATTTCGATGGCTATGCTGGTTGGATTGATAAGAAATTAATCGTATCAATTGCCGAACCAGAGTACAATCACTGGAAAGCCGATGCTGGGTGGATTGTTCCAGCCCCCTTCATTAAGGTAATGCTCGAAAACGAAATCGCCCATCAAATAATTCCCGCAGGGAGTAAAATCGTTTTCAATTCCAATATGCAAAACGCCTTTTCTATTGGAAATCGCGAGTATATTTTAAGCGGTTATACCAAGCCAGCCAAGCCACTCGGACTTAAAGAGAACGCCTTGGCTCTTAAATTTGCCCCCTATCTTTGGGGCGCACGCACCTTCTTTGGCATCGACTGCTCGGGCTTTACTCAAGTGTTGTATAAAATTATTGGTACCTCGTTGCCACGTAACGCCTCCGAACAAGTGAATTTGGGCAACACCATTGAATTTGTAGAAGAAGCCATATTGGGCGATTTAGCATTTTTCGACAATCCAGAAGGACATATTATTCACGTTGGCTTATGCCTCGGTCGTGGCGAAATAATTCATGCTTCTGGCGAAGTCCGCCTCGATAGACTCGATCACCAAGGCATTTACAACGTCTCTACCAACAAATATTCGCACAAACTCAGAGTTATTAAAAGGGTGATATAAAACTTTCGTCCCCCTTATTATTCAACTATATCACAAAAATCGTATCATGTTCATTGGGCGATTTTTTTATTTTTGGGCGTGCCCCAAGGGTCGGGCAGTTACTCCAATCTTTTTGCCCACACATCCTAGGCCAATAACACATTTCAAAAGGGCAAAAAGGATTTCCGTGCCTTCCCTCACGCTGACATAATTCATCCTAAGCCAATAACTTAATCCCGATCAAAACCAATCACCATTAATTCGTCACCATTCACTACAAAGCAACCTCAATCCTTGCACAAATGAAACCAAAGCCTTACCTTCGCACCCACTATACAATGGGGCTGATCTGGATTTAGACAGCGCAGTCGAGAGGTATATAAGCATGCCGAGCTTTGAGGATACGCTCGTAAATCATAGTCTCACACTTTTAGTAGGCGAAAACAATTACGCTCTTGCAGCTTAATCGAATTATAGTAGATTAGCCTTTTTCGGTACTAGGTACTGAAACAAGACATCTCCCGGGGCCACGTTCTGAAGCTACCCGAACCGGAGGTGCCGTCAAATTAGAACTAGGATGGTGGTTGCTTTGTCCATAATCCGAAATTAAGAAGCTAAGTTTGCAGTAGGGTGCCTTTTCTCAGCTGCAAATCGAAAACCAATAAAAGGATACGCATGTAGAAAGTATATTGCTTACACGTTTGGACGAGGGTTCGATCCCCTCCAGCTCCACGAAGAGCTCTTTTAAAGAGTTTTTGATAATTTTAAGGTTTTATTAAACCCATCTAAATCATTGATTTAGATGGGTTTGTTTTTTTGACAAATAATTTGTTACATCTTCCCAGAAAAACAATTTATTAACATTGAATTTACTGACAATAGAGCAATTAAAGATTGTGCTTCCTTAGCTTGAGCTTACGTTTTATATTAAAATTTCATTAAGAATTCACTTAGATCGTCATTAGGTAGAATGTTAAGTTTTTTACGTAGCCTGTTTCTTGACTTGTCAATACCGCTTATAGTAATATTCATTAATGAAGCAATCTCTTTAGACGACATATTCAAACGTAAATATGCGCACAACTTTAGATTAGTTCTGGATAAATCGGGATATTTAGTCTTTAAACGGGAGAGAAGATTCATGTAAACTTGGTCAAAATTATATTGAAATTGTTCCCAATACACATCTGCGTCCATTTGGTTATTTACAAGACCAATTAATTCGTTTATTTTATTATTATTTTCTTCAGAGTGTGGTTTTAGCTCATTCAATTTGCTTTTTATCTGCTCCAGTGACTCGTTTTTGTTTAAAAGCAAAATAGTGTTTGATGCTATTTCAGATTTTAGCTCAGCGTTACGGCGTTCAATAAGCTCTTTTTCTCGCGTTAGAGCAGCTTCTCGAATTTTTGTTCTATGCTTTTCAATATTTCGGCGGTAAAGGATTAAGGCAATAAGTACCAAAACCAATGCAATTAAAAGCTTAAACCACCATTGTTTATAAAATGGTGGAATTATTGTTATGATCAGGTTAATACTATCATCATTCCATATTCCAGCAGAATTTGTAGAAGAAAGATAAAACATATAATCGCCGCCCTCAAGATTTGTATACGTGGCATTGCGTTGAAGTGCATCGGTATAAACCCAATCCTTATCAAATCCTTTAAGTTTATACTTGTACTTAATTTTATCAGGTTTGTTAAATTCAATAGCCGAAAAATCGATGGTAAAAGCGTTCTCATGAGCCGTTAAGGTGACGTTTCCGCCATAAGTGATTGATTTTTTAAGCAATATTAGTCCATGATATGATTCACCAACTTTGATACTTTTATTGAAAGCCTTAATCCCAGTAAATACAAGATCTGGAAAGGCTTTTTTAAACTCAATTTTATTAGGATTAAATACACACACACCGTCAGTACTTCCAAAATACAAATTTCCGTTAGAATCCTTTGCGCTGCTATTCCAGTTAAATTCATTGCTAATTAAATCTTCAATATCATCCATGTTGAAGAATAAATGAGTTGTAGGATTAAATTTAACTAATCCATTTTTCGTACTAATCCACAAGTTTCCCAAGTTGTCTTCCTGAATGCTTTGAATTGCGAGACTCGGAAGTTCTCCATTATCTCCAAATGATTTGAATACGCCAGGTTTAATCATTAAATTCAGTCCCCCATTATCGCTACCAATCCATAATCTTTTTTTTGAATCATAGAATAAACAGGTTATAAAATCATCGCTTAAACTATTGCTATCATTGGTATTGTGAAAGAATCTTCTACATTTAAATGTTTTAGGATCCATTTGATTTAGTCCGTCCAGGGTACCTATCCAAATGTTGTCCTGCACATCCTGAATCAACGATGAAACCTGTATGTGCGAAAGAGTTGTTGAATCACTATAGTTCTGGGGGATAATTGAAAACGATTCTGTTTTTTTATTGAAAAAATCTAATCCTTGCGAAAAATTTCCTATCCACAAGTTTTCTTGCAGATCTTCTAAAATGCACCATGAATTGTTGCTACTTATGCTGTTTGGTGCAGAAGAATTATTCTGGTAACGTGTAAATTGTTGTGTTTTCTTGTCGAATCGATTCAATCCACCAAAAAATGT
This sequence comes from Breznakibacter sp., assembly GCA_043775765.1. GTDB lineage: Bacteria > Bacteroidota > Bacteroidia > Bacteroidales > Marinilabiliaceae > JAGPHP01. The sequence continues at coordinate 6,190 of JAYVSA010000141.1, forward strand.
TGCAATCCATAAATACCCATCTTTATCTTCATATATCGCTTTAACCACATTGTTGGAAATGGAGTTATGTTTATTCGGATCAAATTGATAACAGGTATATTTTTCGGTTTTAGGATTGAAACTAGTTAATCCTCCGCCATCAGTTCCATACCAGGTGATACCTTCTTTGTCCTTAAGAATGCACAATACCGATTTATGGCATAACCCATTATTCTTAGCATCTTCAGCAACAACAGTAATGGTTCTTGTATTTTCTTTTAATAATAATAGTCCTCCTTTATATGTTCCAATCCA
>JAYVSA010000142.1:0-10793 GCA_043775765.1 Breznakibacter sp.
GTACCTCACAGAACAACTGGCGACTGGGAACTCGATTTTGCCCGCATGTATCTCCGTCAGTGGTTACCTACTGATGCGTTTGTGAACTACACTTGGAAATGGCTCTACAGATCTGTTATCTTTTCCAATGTAGCTATAAGACAGCTTGAGGATGCAAAAGCTAATCCTTCTAAAATTGCTGAAGCTCATGTGCTTCGTGCCTTTTTCTACTATTTGCTTATAGATGACTTTGGCGATGTGCCTTTCTTCACCGAGAACGGCCTTGCACTCGACCAAATTCCACAAGCTAGTCGCAAAGAGGTTTTTAACTTCGTGGTAAAAGAGTTAACCGAGAACATAGATAACCTTGCTCCAACACGTGGCGGAGCTTACTATGGTCGCTTCAACAAATGGGCAGGTTATTCTCTTTTGGCAAAAGTTTACTTAAATGCTGAGGTTTATACGGGCGAAAGCAAATGGAATGAGTGTTTAGCAGCTTGTAATAAAGTGTCGGAAGGTGGCTTCTCGCTTCACTCTGGTGCTACCGATGCAACAAACGTATTGGGAAACAAATATTATGAGCTCTTCGGCGATGTTTGTCCTGATGACGAAACAATTCTCGCTATTAGTACAACAGCCGACGTTATTGGTCGTAACATATTCTCTATTCGCTCTTTTGGCGGTGCCGATGGAACTCTATTAGTAGGCTATGGCGCTTGGAATGGCTCTGTTATTCCTCAAGAATTTGTAAATAAATTTAGCGATACCGATATTCGCAAAAGACAATTCCGCTATGGTGCAACTCCGTATGGTCCTAAACCAGCTGGATTCATCAACTACAATCTTGATGTTACGAACCTCGATAATCCAGGTTCTGCACCAAATGATGGCGCTCGTAGTCAAAAATTCTGGCCTGTTCCTCCAATGAGTAGTGGTGGTGCTTCAAACGATTTCCCAATCTATCGTTATGCCGATATTCTTCTTATGAAAGCAGAGTGTTTGGTACGTAGCAATGGCGATTTGGCTGCTGCTAAAGACTTAGTAGACCAAGTTCGAGTTCGTGCAGGAGTTCCAAAACTTGCGGCAAACCCAACAAAAGAACAAATCTACGACGAACGTGGATTCGAATTAACTTGGGAGGGTCACCGTCGTCAGGATATGATTCGCTTCGGAACATTCACCCAAAAACACGGATTAGCTCCTGATGTTGATTCTCACTACTTGCTTTTCCCACTTCCAACGTCGGCTCTTAATACCAATCCGTCGTTGAAACAAAATGTTGGTTATTAAGCAACCAAAATAGTAGCAAGGAGCCTTGTTGCATCCCAAAAAGATAGAACAAGGCTCCAATCTAATACGATTTTGAAAAATAACGATTTGAAAAACTAGGTTAATATGAAAAATAAACTGAGCAAATTCCTTTTCATGCTTTCTTTTGCCTCGCTCTTTGTAGCTTGCGAAAAAGACGCTGAACTCACCTCGCAAAAGGATGTCTTTTACCCAACGTCACCAGCAGTAACCTCTTCGGTGGCCTCGTTGGTTCTTACAGAGGCAATAGACTCCTCGAATGTTATTACGTTTACTTGGCCTTCGGTAAATTTTGAATATACCGATAAAGTAACCTACTCATTGCAATTTGATGTTCCTGCAGATACTATTTCAGGCACACCTTGGAGCAAAGCAACCACAATATTTGTTGGAGAGAAGATTCTAACAAAATCCTTTCTGGGAACAGATATAAACAAGATGGCCAAAGATTTAGGCTGTCCTACAAAATCATTGAGCCCACTTGTAATTCGTGTTTGTGCTACCGTTGATAGAAATGTCTATTCGGCTCCAATCACCGTTACCGTTAAGCCTTATAAAAAAGCGGTAGTTGTAACCTCTGCATTATGGATTGCTGGCGATTTCCAAATTTGGAACTTCGAAACGGCGCCTTATATTACGCCATATATTCCAGCTCTTCCTCTTCTGCCTAATAACAATTTGTATGAAGGATATATTTATATCCCAGCAGGTAGCGGCCTCGAATACAAAATGTACGGTCAGCCCGATGCCCTTCCAACGTCTTATGGTGATGCGGGTAGTGGCGCTTTAGTGCAAATAAACGCAGATGGCAGTAATTTCAAAGCCCCTTCTGAAGGCTATTACGAAATATCGGCAGACCTTGGGAAAATGAAGTGGACGCAAACAAAAACTACATGGGGTATAATAGGCGATGCTACTCCTGGAGCTTGGACTACCGATACTGAAATGACGTATGATGCAACCAATCAAGTTTGGACAGTCACTTGCGATTTGTTAAATACAGGATCGTTCAAATTTAGAGCGAATAAAGATTGGAAAATAGACTTCGGTATTGATGCTAATGGCAAACTGAAATATGTCGACAATCCACTTTTTACCTATGACAGTACGAATCAAAATTTAACAGTTGCAGTTGCTGGTAACTACACCATTACTTTAGATTTACACACACCGGGTGATTATAACTACACCCTGAAGAAAAATTAGTAGTTAGATGTGTTGATTAGATGTTTAGAAGCCGAGTTGCTGTCGACAAGCAACTCAGGTTTCTAAACTCTTTTAAGATACATTTCGTATTAAATCGACACAACATGTTCGCTCACTTATTAATTCACATCTACTAACACAACACATTATGAAAACGCTTATTAAAACACATCGTATCATGTTTAAAATAACCACCTTGCTCTTCTTAGCACTTCTTTCGAATTGCAAAAAAGATAGCGTAGACGCGCCTGTAACGCCCGTAACACCCGTTGGCAATCATCTCGAACAATATGGGGTGCCATACGCCTCTGTTCCTCAATCGCAAGATGCTATTATCTATCAAGTAAATATGCGTGCTTTTAGCGCAACTCATAACTTTCAAGGGGTTATAGATCGATTAGACAACATAAAAGCGCTCGGTATAAACGTCATTTATCTAATGCCTATTTCTCCTGTTGGCGTTGAGAAATCGGTAAACTCACCTTACTGTCTTAAAAGTTATAAAACCGTTAATTCAGAATTCGGAACCATTGCCGACCTCAGAAAACTGGTCGATGGTGCGCATAGTAGAGATATGGCTGTAATGCTCGACTGGGTTGGAAACCACACGGCGTACGATCATGCTTGGGCTACACAACATAAGAACTGGTATGAGCTCGACGCTGCAGGCAATTTCAAAAACCCAAATGGTTGGACGGATGTTATTCAATTAAACTTCACCAACCAAGAAATGCGTCAAGAGATGATTCATACCATGATGGATTGGGTATATACCGCTAACGTTGATGGTTTCAGATGCGACTATTCTGATGGCCCACCAGCAGATTTCTGGAAACAAGCTATCGACTCTCTTAAAACCATCTCAACTCATAAAATCCTCATGCTTGCAGAAGGTAGTAGAAGCGCTAATTACTCATCGGGCTTTAACTATAACTTTGGCTTTGCGTTCTATGATCAACTTAAAAAGACCTTTGCAAGCAACCAATCGGTAAAATTGCTCGAGAATTATAATACCAGTGATTACTCGGGAGCCAACAACAGCCAATACATGATTCGTTACATTACCAACCACGATGTAAACAGCTCTGATGGGACTCCTCTCGATCTTTTTGGTGGCAAAACGGGTTCAATGGCGGCATTTATTGTGGCTGCATACATGAAAAGTGTGCCTATGATTTACAACGGACAGGAAGTTGCATTGTCTTATAAATTAACATTCCCATTCACTTCATCTACTATTAATTGGACAGGTAATGAAGATGTTACGGCCGAATACACGAAGGTAATTGCCTTCCGCAAATCGAGTAGCGCAATCAAACAAGGCACTCTTACCCCGTACAGCAGCGACGATGTTTGTGCATTTACAAAGGCTTCAGGAACAGAAAAAGTATTTGTGCTTTCTAATTTACGTAACAAAACAGTAACTTATACTCTTCCTGCCGATCTTCAAAATACAACTTGGAACGACGCCATGAGTGCTACACCAACATCTGTTACTTTAACAACTTCAATTTCAATGGCTCCTTATTCATACCGAGTACTTCAAGTTAAATAAGGTTCTTAATACGTTATTGCGAAAGCGATTTTTGTGATTTGGATTTACAAAAAAAAGGGTTAGACTTTCGCCAGTCTAGCCCTTTTAAATTTTATATTTTAATAAAACTCTACTCCGTTTTGAAATCCATAATACACTGTTCAAACAAATCATTGGCTACAATAGATTTGTTCTTAATGCGCGTTTTATAAGCATAAATGGTGTTTACCGAGTACTCCAGAATTTTCGAAATAGACTCCGTGTCATTTATACCCAAACGAATAAGGGCAAATATTCTCAAATCGGTATTGAGCAACTGGTCATCTTTTAAAACAACACGGTCTTCCTCTTTAAATAATGAGTTATAGTCCTTCACAAAGTCGGGAAAAAGTTTCAAGAATATCTTATCAAAACTCGAGTACAACTCTTCACGCTCTCGTCTGAGGTCTATGGTACTAACGATTTGCTCAATATCTTCAAACCGTCTTGTCGCCATTTTACGGTTAATAGCCTTCTTAAACTTTTCTATCTTCTCAATAAAATCAGAACTAACACTAAAAAAATGTCCTATATATTCATCCTTTATCTTGTTCGATTCCATTAAGCGATTATTGGCCTCCGAAACAATTTTTTTTGCGCGTTTTAACTCACGTATTGTTCGGTAAGTTACAATCAGAAAAAAAACAACCAACAGAGATAAAATGGTGGTAGCTACCGAATACTTAAAAAGCACATCTCGCGTTCCCTCAACATTACTCAATTCACGTCCTTCAATAAGGGGCATGGTGGCCGAAAGTTGCTTCTTTCTAAAATTAGATTTATAAAACGAGGCATCGTTCATCGCAATCTTAATATAGGTTGAAGCTTCCGAAATATAGCCCTTATCGTATAATATTTCTGCAAATCGGTGAGTTGCAACCGTCTCTTTTGTCGACGCCACAATATCGGCCTTTATTGCCTCAACCAGCATCTCTGCCCCCTTATCGGCCTGTCCCTGTTGCATATAAACCCAAGCTAAACTCGAACTCGCCATTGCGTAAAAATGGGGATCCAGTTTCTTTTTAACCAATGCCTCATAATAAGATCTCGCAAGTTCTAGATTACCACTTTCATTGCTCTTTAGGCCCATCTGATACAAATACTCGGGAGAGTCTTTTACACAATGGTTTATGGCCGAGTCTAAATTTGCGCCTATTAATCTACTATAGATAGCCAAATAAAATTTATCGCCATTGTAGCCTATCAAATCCATGTAGGCTCTTGCTTTAAGAGAGTAGTAAGGAAGCAAAAGGGAGTCTTGAAGCTCTCGCAGTGGGATAATACTCAAGGTATCAAACGCCTCCTTGAACATTCCCGAAGAGGTTAAAACAAACCCCATATTCAATCTCGACAAGGCAATTTTAGCCCTATCTTGAGTTTTAAAAGCCACCTCCTGAGTCTTCACAGCATAATAGAATGCCGAATCATATATAAAACTCTTGTATTCGCCATAAAGCCTTTCGTAACAATCAAATTGATGATTTAACTCCCCTTGCCCATGAACTAAAGGAAGAGATCGCTTAATTTCATCAATCCGCTTAAATTTCTCGTTCATATAAAAATCTTTCTTCACCATCTCCTTATCCAGCACGCTCAATAGGCTATCTAATTTAGAATTAGCACTCCCATTAAACCCAATTAATAGGGCGAAAAATATAGTCAAATACCTCATATAAAATATATTAATATTGTTGTGTGGAAGAATTGTTGAAGTTGTTATAAACGAATACCAAATATATAACATAAATGGCTTATAGAGTCTACTCTTGTCAAAATCATTAGGGCAAAATAGTACTTTCTCTAGATTAAATTTTAAAAGCAATAAACATAAACACCAGTAATACAACGAATTAGAATAGCATTATAAAAGAAATACAAATAAAGTAAGGGTAAATGCTAAAAGCAACTGTCTTTATTACAAACCAACAAAATAATATATCATGAAAAACTTAATCGGTTCATCTAAGAGATGGATATTTTCAGCAATCACACTTGTATTAGCACTCCAAATGGGAGTAGCACAAAGTAGCCAAACAGAATCGGCTAAATTCGCAAAAATAAGTGGTTCGGTATACGACCGTGCCAGTTCAGTTGGCATTCCTCAGGCCACCGTAAAATGGAACAATACAAACATTGTTGTATTCACCAATAGCGATGGTAAATTCAGCATCAAATCCGACGAGATAAACGACTCGAGCTCACTAGAAATTAACTCGCTTGGATACCAAAAGAAAATCGTTCTAGTAAAAGAATTGACCAATAATGAGAATAAAATCTATCTCACTATTTCGCCAATCAATCTCTCACAAATCAATGTCTTTCCTACGGATCCTAACTTGCTAGTCCGCACTGTTTTGGCCAATAAATATGAAAACTATATGGATGAGCCCGTTTTTGCAACAGCTTTCTATAGAGAAACCATCAAAAAAGGTTGGTCGTACGCCTCGCTCTCTGAAGCCGTGTTATCAATTAACAAACAGCCTTACCGAAGCTCTAAAGCCGATCAAATGGAGCTTATCCAAGGCCGAAAAAGCACCGATTATTCAAAAATAGACACCATTTCATTCAACCTAGAAGGTGGCCCATTTAGCGCTATCAGAATGGATATTTTAAAAGAGCCTTATCTATTATTCGATGCAGAAGATATTGATAAATATGATTTCAAAATGGGTAGCACACTTCCAAGTGAAGACAACTTAAACTATGTGGTGGAGTTTAGCCAAAAAGATGGAATAACCGAACCGCTATTTTTCGGAAAACTCTACATCGACCCTAAAAAACTAGTAATTGTGAAAGCTGTCTTTAGCATGAACTTAAAAAACAAAGAAGAAGCAACACAAATCTTCATCAAGCACAAACCAGTGGGTGCAAAAGTAACCCCTACAATGGCCACTTACACCGTTACATACAATGAAAAAGACGGTAAATGGTTCTACGCTTATTCTAAAGGTGAAGTTAATTTTAAAGTAAAATGGGATAAAAAGTTTTTCAAATCGAACTACCTAACCACTATTGAAATGGCTGTAACCAACTGGACAAAAAGCGAAAGAAAAAACATTTCCTCGGCCACAAGATTAAAAAGTAATGTGAGAATGAATCAGGCGGTAGATGGATTTAAAAATCCTGAGTTCTGGGGCAATTACAACATTATTGAACCTGAACTTCCAATAGAAAAAGCAATAGAGAAAATTAAAAAGAACCTGGAAACAAAATAGTGGTGCAATAATCCAATCTATTATCCTTAAAATAATTAGCATCTTCAAGGGGCTTCACATTAAGTGAGGCCTCTTTTTTATTCAAAACACATCTGCTCATTTTGCTTCGTAAATTCATTTTCTTGCATCGGAGGTTTATTTTCTTGTTTCGGCTTTTTACATTCTTGAGTTGGCTTTTATTTGAGCCTCCTCCAATAAGCCTTACGCAGTGAAAAATAGCCCACCTGTTAAATAGAGAAAGAGAGAAGCTTCTCAACCACTCTCTTTCTTACACTATATTATCATTTATAATCTATCTGTTATAAGCCAAATTTGGCGTTATCCATTTCTCTATACCATTAATATCCACCCCTTTTCTATTGGCCAAATCGTTTACCTGATCTTTACCAATTTTACCCACTCCAAAGTAAATTGCTTCTGGATTAGAGAAGTAAACTCCACTTACAGAGGCGTTCGGATACATTGCAAAATGCTCGGTTATAGTGATACCACATTTAGCCGTTGCATCCAATAAATTGAATAGCGTAGCTTTTTCTGAGTGATCGGGACAAGCTGGGTAACCAAATGCTGGACGAATACCGCGGTATCGCTCACGCACAATATTCTCTGTATCAAACTCTTCATTGGGTGCATAACCCCAAAATTCTTTACGAACACGGAAGTGCATATTCTCAGCAAATGCCTCCGCCAAACGATCCGATACGGCTTTTAATAAAATGCTGCTATAGTCGTCGTTGTCGGCCTCATATTTTGCTATAAACTCCTCACTGCCAAATCCTCCCGTTACGGCAAATGCGCCAATGTAGTCTTTAATACCCAAATGTTTTGGTGCAATATAATCGCTCAAACAGTAGTAAGCCTCTTTGCCTTCGGTAAATTGCTGTTGACGAATTCCGTAAAAGGTAGCTACCACATTTTTGCGCTCTTCATTGTCGTAAACCTCTATGTCGTCGCCCACCGAATTGGCTGGCAATAACGTGAATACGCCATTGGCCGTAGCATATTTTTTATATTCAATACGGTCGAGCATATCTTGCGCATCTTTAAAGAGATTGTACGCCGCAAGCGCCTGCTCACGTGCCATTTCAGTTTTAAAACGTGTAAGCCATTGCTCCAACGAAGCCTCATCTATTACCAGTTCAATACCCGTAAAGTTACCTGTTAAACCGTATCCATTGAAAAAGAATGTCCAGTCTATAAATTTGCGAATCTCTTTTACCGAATAATCGGTAAATACCATACTTCCTAGCTGTATAGGTACAGGAGGCGTGTAGTTTTTCCAATCTATTTTAAACGCTTTCTCGCGCGCTTCATGAATGGGTGTAATTACAATTTCGCGTTTGTTGGCATTGAGTGAACGTATGTTAGCGTATTCATCTTTAATACTTTGGCAATATCCCGCCTTATCTTTAGCAGAGAGCAGTTGACTTACCACCTGCACACTTTGCGATGCATCTTTAACGTAAACAATAGGCTGGTCATACTCGGGCTCAATTTTCACCGCCGTGTGTACTTTCGAAGTTGTTGCACCACCAATGAGAAGTGGCTGTTTCATGCCACGTCGCTTCATCTCTTTTGCCACAATGACCATCTCCTCAAGCGATGGCGTAATGAGTCCGCTCAAACCAACAATATCTACCTTTCTTTCAATAGCTTCGCGAAGAATCACCTCTGTTGGCACCATCACCCCAAGGTCAATTACCTCATAGTTGTTGCAGGCCAAAATTACACCAACAATATTTTTACCAATATCGTGTACGTCACCTTTTACGGTAGCCATCAATATTTTTGCCGCGGCCGACGTATCGCCTTTGGCCGATTTTTGCTCCTCAATAACGGGTTGTAAAATAGCCACCGCTTTTTTCATTACGCGAGCTGTTTTAACCACCTGTGGTAGAAACATTTTGCCCGATCCAAAAAGTTCGCCCACTACATTCATTCCGTCCATAAGCGGACCTTCAATAATGTCGATGGCAAATGGATAGGTGGCAAGTGCTTCTGGAATATCAATTTCTAAGAAATCGTGGATGCCTTTTACCAAACAGTGTGTAAGACGCTGTCTAAGAGAGCCTTTGCGCCACTCTTCTTTGTCAGAAGCTATGGCATCTTGCTTAACACCTTTAAAGCTTTCTGCAAATTCCACTAAACGATCGGTTGCATCGGCTCGGCGGTTAAGTACCACATCTTCAACATATACCAATAAATCGGCAGGTATCTCGCTATAAATTTGAAGCATCGATGGGTTTACAATTCCCATATCCATACCTGCCTGAATGGCGTAGTATAAGAATACCGAGTGAATGGCTTCGCGCACAATGTTATTGCCTCTAAATGAGAATGATAAGTTGCTTACGCCTCCGCTTATTTTAGCATGTGGAAGGTTCTCTTTTATCCAACGGGTTGCATTAATAAAGTCAACGCCATAGTTGTTATGTTCCTCAATACCAGTGGCTATGGCCAAAATGTTCGGATCGAAAATTATATCTTGTGCCGGAAACTCAATTTTGTTTATAAGTAAGTTATAGGCGCGTCCGCAAATTTCCTTTTTGCGCTCAAAGCTATCGGCCTGACCTTTCTCGTCGAATGCCATAACCACCACTGCTGCCCCATATTTATGAATCAACCGTGCCTGACGCAAAAACTGCTCCTCGCCCTCTTTTAAGCTTATTGAATTTACAATGGCTTTTCCCTGAACGCACTTTAAACCTGCCTCAAGAACTTCCCATTTAGAGGAGTCAATCATCACCGGAACGCGCGAAATATCGGGCTCTGAGGCTAATAGATTCAAAAAGGTAACCATCTCCTTTTTGGCATCCAACATCGCATCGTCCATGTTCACGTCAATAACCTGCGCACCACCTTCAACTTGCTCTTTAGCAATAGATAACGCCTCCTCGTATTTTCCCTCTTTTATCAAACGGGCAAATTTTATAGAGCCAGCCACATTGGCGCGTTCGCCTATATTTACAAAATTCAACTCTTTGGTAAATGTAAGTGGTTCTAAACCAGAGAGTTTTGTAAGTGGCTCGAGTTCTGTTTTTGGATGTGGTTTTGCTTGCGGAATCAATTTGGCAAACTCACGAATATGTGCAGGGGTTGTTCCGCAACAGCCTCCTATAACGTTAACGAGTTTATTATCAAGATAATCCTTAATTTGTGGTGCCATCTGAATAGGCGTCTCATCGTACTCGCCAAACTGATTTGGAAGACCAGCATTTGGATATGCACTAATATTAAACGGTGCCAACTTGCCCATTTGCTCGATGTACGGACGCAAATCTTTGGCTCCAAACGAACAGTTTAAGCCCACCGAAAAGAGTTTTATGTGCGACACCGAGTTGATAAACGCCTCAATGGTTTGTCCCGAAAGTGTTCTTCCACTCGCATCAGCCACCGTTACCGACACCATCAACGGAAAGTCGTATATGTTTCTAATTTCCAGTTCCTTATCTATTGCAAATAGAGCCGCTTTCGCATTTAGCGTATCAAAAATGGTCTCCACTAAAAAGGCA
>JAYVSA010000143.1:0-2200 GCA_043775765.1 Breznakibacter sp.
ATCCTTACTATTATTATCTTGCTCCTAAGCTTTGCCGCCCGATTTTTTAGCAGAAAATTATCAAAAAACAAAATATAGTCTTTAATTAATTCTTTAGCAGTTAATTTCCATGAGTAACGACGATTATAAATTAGAAACCCATATTGTTATTGAAGATTTGAATGTCTATATCCATAACAATCAGATCCTTAAAAACATCAACTTAGTAATACCAGACAAAAGCATCACGTGCATTATTGGCCCTTCTGGATGTGGAAAAACAACACTTCTACGTTCGTTTAACCGTATGCACGACGATTCGGCTGAGGTTCGAATAGACGGCAAAGTGCTTGTGGATCAAGAGAATATTTACGATTCAAATGTTGAGGTAACGCACATTCGCAAAAAAATGGGTTTATTAGCTCAACGCCCCTGTCCATTGCCAATGTCTATTTACGACAATGTTGTTTATGGTGCGAGAATTCATGGGACAAAGGACAAACAAAAGTTATTTAAGATAGCAGAAGACCAGTTAACCGCCGTTGGATTATGGGAAGAGGTGAAAGATCGCCTTAAATCACCCGCTTCTAGACTCAGTATTGGTCAGCAACAAAGACTTTGCTTGGCACGCGGACTAGCTGTAGAGCCAGAAATTATTCTTGGTGATGAAGCAACATCGGCACTAGACCCTATTGCATCGAAAAAAATAGAAGAGCTCTTTCTTGAGTTAAAAAAAGACTATACCATCATATTAGTAACCCACACTCTGAGTCAGGCCAGACGAATTGCCGACTACGTTGCCTTTATGTATATGGGTGAATTGGTTGAATTTGGACGCACAGAGCAAGTTTTCAACAATCCGAAGGAGAAACTTACAGCCGAATATATTGCTGGATCATTTAGCTAAACACATTACCGCATAAAAAAAGCGCTTTAATTTGAAGCGCTTTTTTTATGTTGTAATGTAAAGAGTATTAGCTGTTTTTATGCATTTCATTGTAAAAGTCTTCATTTGTCTTAGCCGAACCAAGGCGTTCAACCAAGAAAGTCATAGACTCCACTGGCGTCATATCAGCCAAATAATTACGTAGAATCCAGTTACGACTAATATTTTCACGATCTATAAGCAGGTCGTCACGACGAGTACTAGATAAGTTAACATCAACCGCAGGGAAAATGCGCTTATTCGATAGTTTTCTATCGAGTTGAAGCTCCATATTGCCAGTACCTTTAAACTCTTCAAAAATCACCTCATCCATTTTAGAACCGGTATCAGTTAAAGCAGTTGCTAAAATAGTGAGAGAGCCTCCATGTTCTATATTACGAGCTGCACCAAAGAAGCGTTTCGGTTTATGTAAAGCATTTGCATCAACACCACCCGAAAGAACTTTACCCGATGCTGGAGATACAGTATTGTATGCACGCGCCAAACGAGTGATTGAATCTAATAGAATCACTACATCGTGCCCACATTCAACCATGCGTTTTGCCTTTTCTAAAACAATATTGGCAATTTTTACATGCTTTTCTGCGGGTTCATCAAAAGTGGAAGAAACAACCTCGGCATTACAACTTCTTTGCATATCGGTAACCTCTTCTGGACGTTCGTCTATAAGCAAAATAATCATATAAACCTCTGGGTGATTGGCTGCAATAGCATTTGCAATGTCTTTGAGCAACATCGTTTTACCCGTTTTGGGTTGAGCTACAATAAGACCACGCTGGCCTTTTCCAATTGGAGCAAACATATCAACCACGCGAACCGAAAGCGGAACCCGATGGCCTGTTGTTAGATCAAATTTCTGATTTGGAAAGATTGGCAAAAGATGGTCGAATGGCACCCTATCGCGTACATAACTAGGATCTCTTCCGTTTATAAGTGCAATTTTTGTTAATGGGAAATATTTCTCACTCTCACGAGGAGGACGAATAAGTCCTTCTACGGTATCGCCAGTTTTTAAACCAAATAGCTTTATTTGTGATTGAGAAACATAAATATCGTCGGGCGATGGGAAATAGTTGAAATCCGCCGATCGAAGAAAGCCATAACCTTCTGTAATCTCGAGTACCCCAGTAGCAGTAACTATTCCATCAAAATCATATTGTCGTTCTTCTCTGCGCGCGTCATTGCGTCTTTGAAAGCCCTCACGAGGCGTTCTATCAGGTCTTTCTGCCCTTTCTGGTCTTTGTTGCGCATCAGGGCGAGGTGCATTAGACGTTG
>JAYVSA010000144.1:0-10866 GCA_043775765.1 Breznakibacter sp.
TCTAGAAACAAATGGTAATATTAAAATTAAATCTACGCCCAAATTGGCCTCTTTAAATGGCCATGAAGCAACTTTAACAATAGGTAAATCTGTTTATTACGAAGAGAAAACGCAAAACGTAACTGGCGGAATTAACCCAATCATTACCACAACTCCCCGATACAGTAAAGTCGATGCAAACCTAACTATAAAAATAAAACCAATGGTTTCGGGAGATGAAAATGTAACTCTTGATATTGATGCAGAATTCTCAGACTTTTTACCTCCAGAAATAAAAGATGCCCCCCCTGGAAATGCCACTAGGAAATTTGTTTCGCAAATACGTGTATTAAATGGAGAGAGTGTTTTGTTGGGCGGCTTAGAAGAAGTTTCGAAAGAGAATACAGGCTCTGGAATTCCTATCTTATCGCGAATACCAATCTTAAAATGGATTTTTAGCTCTCGCTCAAAAAAAGATACAAACAACAAGTTATTAATTCTTATCAAACCCCAAATTATTTATTAAATGGACTTAATAGATAAGGCAGCAAATCGTTTCCTCCCAATTAAGAAAATTTGGGGAGTTCATATATGGGAAAACTCTAAAGGTGAGTTCACTATTAATGCCGTTTTAGTTGAATATAAAAAAGGGTTGATTTTCACGAATAGTACTGTCTGTTTAAATAACATTGAGCAGCTCTTTACCAAGGAATTTCGAGATTATCCTATCGCATTAAGTTTCGATAGTCCAAAGGTTTTAATGAAGAAAGTTTCTGAATTTCAGATTTCGGGAGTGGCTGAACAGTTGCATATTCATAATATTGATGACTTTTTTATTCAAACTGAGGAGTTGACGACTGGCTATTTTGTTTACGCAATAAGAAGGGATAGCTTTCAAGAAATTTTAGATAAATTATCAGATAAACAATTAAACATTATTAGCAAATCATTTGGTGCTGTTAATTTTCAAAGTTGCATATCCTTTTTGAAATTCGAAAAAGAATTTCATGTTTTTGATATTCTCAATTACAAAATTAGGGTAGAGAATGAAAACATTGGAGCCATAGAGCGTTTAAGGGAGCCTATTGGATTGGTTACAGATTTAGCTTTGGGCGGTGAGGTTATTGCTAATCATAATGTAATTCCGTATTGCAATGCTTTAAGCGTATTCTTGTTTGGAGATCATCCACCCTCGATTGCAAATCAAGTATTCAATTCTACTTCAAATAACTTCATCTACGAAAATCTTTTAAAAAAGATAATTCCTACTAGTTTAGGTGTAATCCTTACTATCTTGTTCGTTAATTTTTTATTGCTACAATACTATACAAGCAATCAAACGCAACTAAGTCAAGAGTACGAAGAGTATCAAATGGCGCATAAAAAGCTAGAAAAACTAAAAGAACAATTCAATAGCCAAAAAAATCTCATGAATCAGGTAGATTTTCAATCTGATGGTTGTTTTTCCTATTATGCCGATAAAATAGCTTCTTTAATTAAGGGAAGGGTTCATTTAACAGCCCTTGTTATTAATCCATACTCAATAAAAGTTGAAAAGATGGAACCTAAAATTATGATTTTGAACGGTTCTATCGAGATTAAGGGAAGTTGTCAATCACCGCTCATTTTAAGTGAATGGATAAGTGATTTAAAAACTGAGGAGTTTGTAAAGAGCATTCAAAATCAAATATATGAATTTGATGAAATTGAGAAGAGAGGTGTTTTTTCATTTAGAATTAATATTTCAAACCTATGATTTGGGAAAAATTAAATCCGAAGAATAGGTGTATTGCCATTCTTGCTGCGACATTAATTCTTTTAATTATTTCATTTGCGCTACCAATTAAACAGACAATTCTTACTGTATCATCATGCAATCTACTTAATGAAAAGATTAATGATGCAAAAAATGCCCCTCAAGAAATTGCCGAGTTGGAGAATATCATAGGGAGCTGGAGAAATGAAATGGTTACAGATTTAGATGTTGAAACCCTTCAGCTAAAACTCTTTGAGAAAATAGGAACGATTGCCGATGTATTTAATGTTCAAATACGATGTATTAAACCTCTTATTGTAAAATCAGAGGCAGATATAAGCGTACAGTCCTTTGAAGTTGTTATTGCTGGATCATTTCAGCAACAAGTTAAAGTTCTGAATGCGCTTGAGAGTGAATTAAAATATGGGAGAGTGACATCTGTGGGGTTTTATTTAAAAAAATCTAAAGAAAATAATAATGAAGAATTGCAAACATTTATTCTTATCCAAAGTGCAGTTAAGCAAAAGGCTAATTCATAAAAGAAATTTAGGATTTGTTTTAATTATTACAATAGGTATGGTTGCATGCGATGAAATTCTCGAAAAGGATATTTCTTCCAAAGAAATCGTTATGACTTCACCAATTAATGATGCTAAAATCAACAATACCGAAGTAACCTTCTACTGGGAAGAAGTTCTTGGGGCGAGTCAATATGAAATGCAAATTGCGACTGGCTCATTTTCTGACAGTTGGGTGATCATTACCGACACCATTGTAAATAACACTAGAATTTCAATGCCGATGAAAAGTGGAAGCTTCGAATGGCGCTTGAAAGCTTTTAATAGTTATTATAGTACGAAATATTTTACTCAAAAATTTAATGTAGATACGCTCAACTTAAATGTTAAGGATATTTCAAAAAGTGAGATACTTTTACTTTCACCTGGAAATGGCGCTATAATTTATAAAAAAAATGTATTTCTTTGCTGGGAGGAAGTGCTGGGGGCTACCATGTATCATGTTCAGATTGTGTCACCTACATTTAGTCAAATTAATAAATTTCTGTTAGACACAACTATCACTAATGTTAAATTTACAACGCCTATTACGAAGGGTAAATACGAGTGGAGAGTGAAAGCAAAGAATAGTTATTATAATAGCAACTACTTTAAGCAAGCTTTCGCCGTAGATACACCTTACGTCTCCACAAATTAATTGTTATAAGTGGTTTCATTCTGTTTTAGGGTAGATTTTGTTGCTGCTTCATAGTCGCTAATTTAGACACAGACTAAAGAGCTTATTACTCTATAAATTTTGAATATTTTCTGATATGAATTACTTATTGAAAAGTATTCCCTCATACATGTTTAATAGTTTATTATATTTTGGTAATATATGGAATTAAAAAACAAACCAAAAGTTGTTTATTCACTGATAGTATTGGTTATTGTAATTTGGGTATCTATATTTATTAGGATTTTTACATTTGAAAGTAGTCAACCTAATAGTGTAATATATCAAAAACGCACATCTTCAAAATCGAATGACAAAGTTAAGAAAAAACATTTCGTTCTATTGCTAAATTATTCCGATCCTTTTGTCTGTAACTCTAGTACTCAAAGTACTGTTAGCAATAATCCTACTGAAGATGATTATTCTTTTAACGCACCATTAGTTACTATGTCAAATTTAAGTTCCAACAACAAAACACTTGATGCATCGGCTGATTTCATTCCAGATGTTCATTACGTTGGAATGCTTGGAAATAGTACCAAAGATAAGATCGTTGCTATTTTGAAGATAGCTCAAAAAAAGTATATTCTTAGTGAGGGAGATACATGTCAGGAAATACAAATTATATCCATCTTGAGAGATTCAATAATCGTTTCATTTGCAAAGAAAAAATTGGTATTTCACAAAAAGAGATAAGTGTATTAATTTATTATTCGCCCCTATACAAGATAAAATCTCTAATTGTAAGAAAAGAAACTGTAGAAAAGCCCATAAACATTAACGTATGAAAATATACAAATCCAAACATTTTATATTTAAAATCATAGATTATTGTTATAAAAAACAGAATTGCCAGAATTGCTTCAAAAACATGTAAAATACTTATTCTATTTTTCAGATATTTATTCTTTTCCCATGAGCACCTTTTTGAACGAATATTGTACTTGGGAGTGCGAACAAAAGAGCTCTTCACACCTAAATATGCCTCCAAAACGCCAACGGAATTACTAAAAGACAAGCCCATCATAAATATTATAAACATAAAAAAATAGAAGAGATACACAAAAATACTCATATTGCTTCTATTAGCTTTTAAATATGGTACTGCATAATAAACCATCAAAATAAACGTAGGGATTAAAAAAAAGAACCCAATAATAGTGACCCAGATACCAACATTATATTTACTTGAAATAATCATTGTAGGAATACTTAATAAGGCCATTAGCAATACAACAAAAAAAGATGAGCTAGAAAACAGATGAAATAACCCATGCATTTTCTTATTTAGAGAAATATTCGCACTTTCAAGTCTCCTGAAATTTAAAATAAAATTTTGAGCACCTCCTTTAATCCAACGAAACTGTTGATTACGAATCGAACTAATATTTACTGGTAATTCTGCTGGTGAAATTACATCTTCAAGATATTTTATTTTCCAACCACTAAGTTGTGCTCGATAGCTAAGATCTAAATCTTCAGTAAGTGTATCGCCACTCCAATTACCTGCGCCTAAAATACAAGATTTACGCCAGACACCACCTGTTCCATTAAAATTAAGAAAATATCCACTTATCTCTCTTACCGATTGTTCTATAGTAAAATGGGCATCTAGTGCTAATGCTTGTAATTGTGTTAGCAAAGAAAAGTTTCGATTTATATGACCCCAACGAGTTTGAACAATACCTATCTTCTGATTTGAGAACCAAGGAAGCGTCTTTTGCAGAAATAAACTATTAGGTAAAAAGTCTGCATCAAAAATAGCGATAAATTCGCCCTTTGCTATATGTAAACCCTCTCGTAATGCTCCTGCTTTAAATCCTTGACGATCAGAACGGTGAATGTGGATTATATTAATATCTTTCAATTGTAATTCCGCTACTTTCTTTGCAATAAGTTCAAAAGTTTCATCAGTAGAATCATCAAGCACTTGTATCTCCAATTTATCCTGAGGATAGTCTATCTCGCAAATTGAATTAAGTAGTCTTTCAACAACATATAATTCATTATAAATGGGCAACTGGATTGTGACAAAAGGAAATTGTTCTAATTTGGCAATTTCAGAATCTGAAGTTGACTTTGTCTTAACAATTATAATATATTTAATAAGATAATAAAGTTGAAATAAACTACACAACAGGAAGTATAACGAACAAAACGTAAAAATAGCCAAAAATACAAGTTGCATAATATTACACAAATAAGTGATTGTTTACACTATTTACTACCAATCTTAAATATAAATACCCTTTCAAATCTAATAAATTACTAAGTAAAAGCAATGATATCTTTGGCTGATCTTGGTAGTTATATTGCGGCATAAGCCCCAAGAACTACAACAAACTAAAACTACACTTATCAAAGTATATTCAGTAACTCCTAGTGTTTCTACATACTCATAGAAGTAGATAGCTTAAACATTGGCATATACATTGCCACCAAGATAACCCCAATAACTAATCCTAACAAAACAATTATTAGAGGCTCTAAAAAAGTGTTTAATGCGTTGGTCCTCACATCTACTTCATCCATAAAACGCTCATGCAACTTATCAAAGAAAACCTCCATCTTGTTTACCTCTTCACCTATACGTATCATCGCTATCACTTTTTCATCAAATATTTTCTGTTTTGAAAGACTTTCATGAAATGAGCTACCTTTTAGTACATCCTTTTCTACCATAGTAAGGCCAACTTGTATTGGGTAGTAATCAACCATTTTATTGACCAACTGCAATGCATTTATAAGTGGGACTTTGGCGCCAATGAGTAGTGACATTGAAGAGCAAAAGCGTGCATTATATATGCTCGAAATCAATTCGCCGAGATAGGGGATTTTGGGATATATCCTTTGAAGTCTTTGTATATTTTTTTTATCCTTAAGAAAGTAGATTACAGACATTGTTATTGCAGCAATAACGGCAACAATTAACAGAAAATAATCGGTTAACATACCCGATAGTTTTATGAAAAATTTAGTCAAAAACGGCAAATCGCCATTAAATCTTTTGAAAATATCGGTAAACATGGGTACAATAAAAGCCATCATGAAACTCACGGCCACAATTGATGTAATCAAAATTACAATTGGATACGAAAGACTTTTGACAAGTTGTTTGCGAATTTTAAGTTTATTTGAAAAATAGTTCGACAAATCTTTCAACACCTTTAGCTGCCTACCGCTTTCCTCACCAATCTGAATACAGTAATACTCGTACGGCGTAAAGGATTTAGACATTTCCATACATTGAAAAAGCGATTTTCCATTGATTAGATTTTGACTAATTTGTTCAAATAATTTTTTATCGCTCTCTTTTTTTTGAATGTTTATAAATACTTCAAGAGCCTTTTTTAAATCCATACCAGCCTCCAACATTGAATAAAGCTCTAGGTAGAACATCTCTTTTTGCTTATTGGTGAGCTTAGATATTTTCTTAGATTTCTCTGGCGATCCACTACGTTTTTTCTGATCTAATACAACTCTTGATATATTTAAACCGACGGGATTATTCATTTATTTGAACTTTTAAAGCATTAAAGATAAATTTATTATCATATTTTTTTGCAACCTTAATCTGAAGTGATCTGTTACGCAAACTTAAATCAACAGTAACACCCTTAATGTATTGAGATACCTGATTCTCCAACAAAAGGGGCTCAATACTAATATTTGAAACACTCAATGCAAAAGTATCGATGACACTCTTTTGGGATCGAATAACAAAGTCATTTTCAAATTGATAATCAACACTAACCATATTGTCGAACTCAAAATGCAATTTATTATCACTGTCATTATGAATTAATCGTGATTTTAAGAAATCGTTTTTCAATAACCCTTCAAATTGAAATAGATCGTTATATTTTGCATTCTTATTATTAAAATCATTGTATTGAAATGCAACAAATTTATACCCACCCCACAATGAGATAGATAAGATGGAGCTAATTACCATTACAACCATTAACTCGGGAATTGTATAGGCCTTAATTTTCATCGATATTGAATAAAGTTCTACAACTACTCTGCTCATTACCTTGGTTATTATAAATCTTCACTTGTAATAATTTTAGTGTTGGCAAACCTTTATAATCCGTAATAGAGGTTTGTATATTAACTTCGGGTAACTTAATATTTGAGATATCTTTATAATTAGATGGGTTTGCTTTCATGTCTTCAAGATAACTATAACCAACAATGTCGTAATATGATTTAGAAAAGGCACTTGACCCACGATTTACATTTATTATAACTAAAAATGTAAAAGTAAATGAAATTGAGGTGATTAACAACGCTACAATCACCTCTATCAGAGAAGAGGAACGAACCTTAACTTTAAATATATTCAGCATATTATAAATCTATTAAAATACCAAAATCGGTTAATTCGCTATCAAAAATAGAAGGATAGAGATAACTATTAGGTAGCCTTTTAAAATCAATATCACTGTCAACCAAATAGTTGGTGTAATTTTTATCAAAACGATCTTTGTAAATCAATTGGGTACACAATATTTGTCCAAACACCTTACCTTTTAACTCAACATTACCAAAAGAAACGATCTGCCCCCAAACTACAGCTCTATCTACAGATATGGTTCCCCAGCTCGTGTTTCCTGCTTTAGAAGTATTGATAAGATACGCAGCCCCCTCCAATTCGGAATTAGCTGCTAGACCTATGTGAGATTTACTTCCATTTTCACAGACTAAAACAGATGGATATTTCAGTTTAACATTAGATTCTATTTCTATTGATTCATTTGCAAAAACCTGTAAGCTTCCGCTAAACATCTGTTTAACAATAACTTTTGGTGCAACTAAAATAACATTGTCGAGTTGACATTGTGAGGTAACAACAATTTCAGAATTCGACCAAATAACGATATTACCGCTGTATATTCCTCGATCCAAGACTAAATCACCATTACTGCAAAGGAATTTTGTTGCTTGGGCAAATGAGTTATTAACAACCAGACCAAGTGAGTCGGCATCTAAAGCATTGTTCTCCTTTAATTTATTGGCTATAAGCTCTTTAAATTCTAACAGAAACTCATCGGAGAGCGAGGGTAGGGACGATTGACTTGCTTCTACTTTACCATAAACCAATTGAGGTCCCGCGAAGCCTTGAGTGTTTAAAAAACCTGCCCTCACGCCTTGCTTTGGCAGGAGCACATCACCAACAATTTTTGTGTTCCCAATTAAAGTTAGCCCCGTACCATCAATATCGGCCACAAATATAGATACGTTAGGATAGATAGATTTTTTAGAGCCCAATAGAAAGGCACTATTTTTATGATGCTTTCCTATAAATGCATCAAGGTTATATAAATCAAAAGCGCCCCACTTTTTCCGTGTAATAAGTACTGAATCACTATTATCGTCGTACAAATCAAATGCTATCGACCTTCCATAGGGGAAAAAGTGTGCTTTCTGAGCCAATATAAACTCTTTTGATGCGAGTGTATTATTAACGAGTCGAGAATCAATTCTATATTTTAAGCATAAGATATTGTGGTAATAAAATGCCAAAATAAAAGCCCCGCAAATAACCGCTAACACCAGGCTCAGTGCTACAGCTAAGGGAAGTAGTCCACCTCGAAATTTTAATTTTGATAACAAATTCATTTAAATATGATATAACTTATTGTAAAAACTACAATTAAAGCCAATAGTGTCTTGCCCCAAAAGTTAAGAGAGTGTATCTTATTCATGGCAAATATAACTTTGTTTTCACAAACCATATCAAATCTGGACCTAAGATGTTTCATAAAACTTAGATGCTCTGTAGGAATCGGACAAAATCAAAAGGAATAATGCGGCAGTACTATATTAATGTTTGTTGCAGCAAAGAAAAAAGCGCAAATTCTTTCAATTCACCTACACAGCAGGCTTTTGAGCGCGAGGTGGTATAGCCACATAGGTATGGGTAATTCTTTTGCGTTAGTGGTTGAAGTGGAAATCCTTTTTTTGTCGCCTTAGCGCAAAAAAAGATTGCAACGCAAAACACGGCCCGATAGGGAAACGCCCAAAACATCTACCTAAAACTCAATATGAGTGCGGACTCCATAGAAGAAAAAGGGGTCTTTGTCCTTATTATACGTGGGATTGATGATGTCTTGAGCATCGGGAGAGACGTGAATATTGTCGTGAAAAGGGCAACCTTAGCGAAGAGTTCTACAATATTTTCGGTGCCGTAGATATGTGCTTCATCTCATTGCCGTCAAGCTAAGACTGAAGTTTTCTAATTTTAGCCTTATAACGATGAGATAATATATATGAGGGTATTCAAACGTAGTTAATACTAAAATTGCCAAGTACTTTTCATCCGATTATTTGCATCAAAAAGCCTGTATCTTTGGCTTTTTGATGCGAAAGTCCAAATTAACGTCATTGCATTTTTTTGATGTAAGTTCATTTGCGCAAATCATTCAGGCTAAAGCTAGCTTTCTAAGTTTACTTGTAGGGTCTATAAAAGTATTTACATTGGAGATGGAACTCATCTGCTTTGCGAAAATATATAAAGAGATGAAACGCAACCAAATTACAAATAAAGAGATGAATGTTCTTATTGTAGTGGAAGCAAAATTACCCGTAAGACTGATAATTGAATAGGTGCCTGATAATATCTACACAGAAAGAATTCTTAAAAAAACAAACAATAGAAACAACAAAAAGAAGAAAATCAGTCAAGAAGCAAAATCGAGAGCTCACTTTAATTTGATGATTACAAATGTAGAAAAAGAGTACTTATCGGTAGAAAATAGCTATAAATTATACCGAATTAGATGGCAGATTGAGCTGGTTTTTAGAACCTGGAAATCAACCTACAACATAGATAAAGTAAGACAGATGAATGCCAATAGGTTTAGATGTTATTTATATGCAAAACTCATTTGGATACTTGTAAATACTCAAATAGTGAACCTTATTCAGACAAAACTGTATGAAAGTTCTCGAATAATGTTGGGTTCAATGAAGTGTCACGGAACCTTAATATTACATCTAAGAAAGGTGGATGATGCATTAAGATCGTTTTCAACTAAAGGAAAAGAAATAATCAGAAAAATACTTAGCATACTGTCCATTATGAGCCAAGAAAAAAACGAGTAAACGCAAGCGATATTTACAACTCATTTGAGAACAAACGAAAAGAGCCACCTCAGTTTTGAGATGGCTCTTTAAAAAGTATAATCTAAAAATTAATTCTTTGCAATATAATCAGCAACCCAGTCGCCAACTTCAGAAGTTTTATACGACTTCTCTTTGTTAATATCTTCGGTTACTATACCAGCCTCAAGAGAAGCTTGTACTGCTTTACGAATAATAGCGCCTTCATTCATCATGTTAAAAGCATATTCAAACATCATAGCTGCCGAAAGTATAGTAGCTACGGGATTTGCAATATTCTTTCCTGCTGCTTGTGGGTATGAACCGTGAATTGGCTCAAATACGCTGGTGTGAATGCCTATAGATGCCGATGGAAGTAAGCCCATTGAACCTGTAATTACAGAAGCTTCATCTGTTAAAATGTCACCAAACATATTCTCTGTCACCATCACGTCAAAACGTTTTGGCCACTGAATAATTTGCATCGCAGCGTTATCTACAAACATATATTCAACTTCAACTTCTGGATATTTAGGAGCCATTTCCTGACCAATTTCTCTCCACAAACGACTTGTTGCCAATACGTTAGCTTTATCTACAATGGTCAACTTCTTGCGACGTTTCATGGCAAATTCAAACGACAATTTTAAAATACGTTCAATCTCTTCACGGGTATAAACACATGAGTCATAAGCGGTATTGCCATCTTCTGTTCTTCCTTGTGGACGACCAAAATAGATACCGCCCGTAAGCTCACGAATACACATAAAATCAGCACCTTCCACTAAGTC
>JAYVSA010000145.1:0-2383 GCA_043775765.1 Breznakibacter sp.
CTTATTGTTTAATAAGTTTGTTCTGCCACCATCGGGTAAGTTATTTATCTACAATGCCGATAAATCTTTTCTTTTGGGCGCGTTTACTCAAAAAAATAATCACCCTGATTCTCTTTTTGCAACCTCTCCAATTCCTGGCGATGAAATTATACTCGAGTACTCTCAAGACCAAGCAGAGAGCCAAAAACCGCTTTTAAGTATTTCGCAGGTCAATCACGACTTTTATGGTTTCTTTAAAGCCATCAGTACGAAGTCGGTCGGCGATTTTGGCTCATCGGGCGATTGTAATGTCGATGTAATGTCTGATCCGAATTATGCCTTATTACCTCAAGTTCGCTCTGTTTGTAAAATTATCATTGATGGAAAAGAGCTTTGTAGTGGTACTCTTTTAAATAACACAGCTAACGATAGCTCCATATATTTCATTACCGCAGGCCATTGCTTATCGTTGCAAACTCAGGCATCGCTAACCATTTTTTATTATAACTACGAATCTCCTCATGGTGATACCCGCATACAGGGTTCACGCGACTTTCAAACAACAGGAGCTACCTTAGTTGCAAATTCTGATTCTGCCGATTTTGCTCTTCTCAAACTGGCGGGTGAACGCCCTTTACCTATGTATCGCCCTTACTTATCGGGCTGGAATAGATCTGTAGCTCCACCAGCTCCTTATTTTGCCATTCACCACCCAAATGGAGATGTCAAAAAGATTAGTAGAACATCTGCCCCTTTAATAGCCGACTCTTATATGACAAGTATCTTTTGGCCCGATTTCCATTGGCGAGTAGCTCACTGGAATAGTGGAACCACAGAACCTGGTTCTTCTGGATGTGGAATATTTGACAATAATGGAACTTTGGTTGGAACTCTTTCTGGTGGCGATGCTATTTGTGGCGCATCCAACAACGACTACTTTTCACGCTTTCAAAAGGCTTGGAGTTATAATACTCCAAAAAACCAACAACTGGCAGGTTGGCTCGATCCAATAGGGAGTTCCAATACCTTAAACCCAATTTTTGGCAAGGAGCTCTATGGCATGCATAACGCCACTCGTTTAAGCAACGTTGCGTCTGTGGATACGGGAACGGTTGTTACAACTGGTGCTGTAAGATATCGGACTGGAGTATACTTAAACTCACCATTTTCAAAAGTAGCGGAGAAATTCGTGAATATCAATAACAAGAAAATTGAAGGTGTCTATTTGGCAGTGGGAAAAGGTGGAACTATAAATGGCACCTCTGTTAACATATCTTTTTGGTCTGGTACCGATGTTCCTCAAACAAACCTATACACTCTCAAAAATATCCCTCTATCTACCCTGTTAAGCAATAAAGAGAAGTTTGTGAAATTACAACAGAACCTCGTGGTTTCAGGTAATTTATTCGTTAGTTACGAATTAAATTCCCCTCTCTCAGGCGACACATTGTCTATCTATTTCTCTCAACAGAAAAAAGATGGCGCATCACGCCCCCAGAACTCAACCTATCTCTATAATGGCACCAACTGGAACGCCTTTTCAAATGAATACCCGGGAAGCAATGGCTCATTATGGCTCGATATTGTTACAACTGATTTGCTCAACAGCTCTCTGTTTTCAACAAAAGAATCCTCAATTTTGCTGAATATTTATCCAAATCCAGCAAAAGATAAACTCACGATTAACTCTCCAAATTCTGCTCAAATTATAGAAAGCGTCACGTTGATATCCCTAGATGGCGGTAGATTTCCTATTTCTACTCTGTTAGAAGTTGAAAATGGTGTATCTTTCGATATACCATCTGGACTAAAAGGATTGTATTTGGTTCAAGTTGTTGTGAATCATGATATTGTAAATAGAAAAATACTTATCGAGTAGTTAGTAATTACATTTCTGGGCGTGTCTCATGAGTGTATTTTTCACGACAATTGCGATAGGTTTATGTTCTAATCGAAATTTAAGAGATACCTATAACGTGCTTTTTTAATTACGTTTTTATTTTTATAACAAAATATACTTTTTCAACAATTCTGTCAGTTTTAACTCACTGATTGGCTTGGTAATGTAATCGTCAAATGCAATGCTTTCATACTTTTTCGAGTCGTTTTGCATTGAATAGGCTGTTTGTGCTACAATGCTCAAATCTGGTCGGAATATTTTAATCTGTTTGGCGGCCGTAAATCCATCCAGCTCAGGCATTTTGATATCCATCAAAAGTAAATCAATGCTCGCATTGTTTCTGCAAAAATTTAATGCTTCAATACCATTTCTTGCATGCAATATCTTCACGTTCGTTTTAGATAGATATTCTTGAAGTAAAAGATATTGAAGCATTAAATTTTTGCAGAAACAATGCGAGCATTGATTTACTTTTGATGGATATCAAAATGCCTGAGCTGGATG
>JAYVSA010000146.1:0-3710 GCA_043775765.1 Breznakibacter sp.
ATAAATACTTAATAGGGAAAGAAAAAATAGTTGTATTATTTACATGTTGTATAATAGGTGTATTTTATTATTTTTTTCCCTACAAGTACGGTGTGGGAAGATATGGGATATATGGCGACATCTCAAATTTTCGATGGATATTTTATTTTTTATTTATTTTGTTAGGGGCATATATCGGAAATGGTATAATTAAAGTTGGAAAATTAAGATTTAAACTAGATGTTTTTTTCTTAACATTAAGCATTTCATTGTTTTATGGTATTCAGGTAATCGCTAAAACCTATAAAGAAGCAGCTCCATTTCAGATATTTTCACTTTTGCCATTAATTAGTATAACCTATTACTTATTTAAAGTTTCCAGCTCAGAAATTATTTTAAAATTATTTAAGATAAATTATTTTAAAAATGTTATGTTAATAATATCTGGGCTGACATTAGAGATATATTTAGTTCAATTCGTACTAATACGAGATTCCTTTAATTATTTATTTCCTTTAAATATTCTTATAATAACCGCTATTGTATTATTGAATGCCTATATTTTGAGATGTTTATCTCGAGTTTTTATTCAAACATTTAGAGGTAATGGATATAATTGGAAGCAGGTTTTTGAATTGATTTGAACGAAATACTAGGTTAGATTATGAAAAAATGTAGAGTGCTAAATATTGATATTCTTGATATTAACAAAGAAATATTATTAGAGCAATTAAATCGTGGAGTTTTGTTTACGCCGAATGTCGATCATCTAGTTAAACTTCAAAAAGACAAAGAGTTTTACAAAGCGTATCAAAAAGCCGACTTTGTAGTCTGTGACAGTGTTGTTTTAAAACTTTTTTCTTTCATATTAAGAAAAAATAGAATTGGAAATATTGTACCAGGCAGTAGTTTCTTTCCATCCTTTTATAATTATCATAAAGAAAATTCTCATATAAAAATATTCTTATTGGGTGCAGCCGATGGAGTTGCTCTGGAGGCTAAAAAAAGAATAAATCAATCTGTTGGACGTGATATTGTTGTAGGTGCTCACTCTCCTAGTTTTGGGTTTGAAAAAGATGTATTAGAGTGCAATCAGATTATTGAAATGGTAAATAATAGTCTAGCTACTGTTTTGGTTGTTGGCTTAGGAGCTCCAAAACAAGAGAAATGGATAATGAAATATAAAGAACAATTTGATAAAATTGACATCTTTTTAGCTCTTGGTGCAACAATTGATTTTGAGGCAGGCAATGTTAAGCGTGCGCCAATGATTTTTCGAAGATTCGCACTTGAATGGCTTTATCGCATTTGTCAAGAACCAAAGCGATTGTGGAAGCGTTATTTCGTTGAGGATATGAGTTTCTTTTCGCTAATAATTAAGCAATTTATAGGGATTTATAAAAATCCATTTGATAAGAATTATTAAATATTTGTGGAAAAAGTAACCATCTAATGTGTATGGATTTTTGGATGGCAAAAATAAGGTTGTAGCTTTATAAATTCTAGAAGAAAAGTTGGAAGAGCGTGCGCAAAAGTAATTGAAAGGGTTTGTACAGAAGAATTTCATCTTTACATTGAAGAGCCTGTAAACAGGATACTTAAATATTTCTCGATGAATTGAGGGGTTATTTAACATTGAAAAAAAACTATCTGTTCTTGTAATAAAAGCCATCAAAGAAAGTACAGAATTTTGAATTGCTTCATATTCATACCATTAATATTCAAGCTTTGTCTTCGAGACATTCGTTATCATTGCAACGAATATCATTCTTTAATAAGTTGAATATTATCAAAGAAGAGCTGAGTACGGGCATTACTAATAAATTTTGCTAAACATCTTTCTTTTGAAATGGATTAGATAGTGCTTGTGGGCAATTTTGCGGTAAGTACGTGGTTTTTCAGTGTGCAATGCGTTGTAGTAAAGGATATTGATGAGCTCTTCCTCTTCGTTGTTCATTTGTGTATCCGCCCAAAAGGTTAGATCGGTTGGAAAGACTATGTCTTTGCAGAAAAGCTGCATCACAAATTAAACGATTCAGGTTTATCTGGTGTGCTTTCAGAGTAGGTTTTCTGATAATTTATCTCTCTTCTCCTCTTTATTTCTTTGTTGACTAGGCCTCAATGTGGTCATGATGCCTGCGTTTAGTATGAATAAGAGATTTTCTTAAATTCTTCAGGGTTTTCATAACGGAACTGATTAAATATATTAGATTAATATTTAGCTATAAGGAATGTTAATCTAATATAAAAAACATATACACGTCATTTATTTTTGCATATGACTTAATCCCCAAGTTTTAAGAATGCAAAACAATCTTATTTCTTATGCAAACCGCACTCTTTAGTTGTTGGATTCTCCCACCACCATCGCCCAGCTCTCACGTCTTCTCCGTCCATTATTGCTCGAGTACAAGGTTGGCATCCAATGCTAGGGAATCCTTTGTCGTGAAGAGGATTATAGGGTATTTTCTTCTCTTTGATGTAATCCCATACCATCTTTTCAGTCCAATGAGCAAGAGGGTTTATTTTAAGCTTATTGTTGTTTAAATCCCACTCTACAATTTCTATGGCTGTACGAGTAATAGATTGCTCAGCTCTTAATCCACAGATCCATGCATCTATTGATTTGAAAGCACGTGTCAGAGGTTCTATCTTACGGGTGTTGCAACACTCTTTTCTGTTTTCAACACTCTCAAAGAAGAGATTCATTCCCTTATTAAGAACCATGGATTGTACGGCATCATGTTGTGGAAAATAAATCTCTATGGCGCGCTTGTAACGTTTCGAAGTTCGGTCTATTAAGTCATAGGTTTCTGGAAAGAGTCGTCCAGTATCCAATGTAAATATTTTGATGTTGGTTGTAGAAGAATTTGCAACCATCTCTGTTAGCACTTGATCCTCTGCTCCAAGGCTCGTACTCAGGGCAATTCTATTGCCAAACATCTCACCAAAAAAATTTATAACATCTTGGGGTGTTGCATTTTTTAACGAATCATTTAATTCGGCTATTTTCTCCTTAGTCATATTCTATCTGTCAATTATATTGAACTGTTGCCAAAACAAACACCCATTCTCTTTCCCTTGAGCACTAAGGAGTTGTTGGGTGTTATTAGTCGAAGTTTTCCACCAACCTCACTCAGCGGAATAGACGTTATTTCTGATCCATTTATTGAAACCATCATGCCAAATTCTCTGCGGTGTATGAGTTCCGCGGCAAAAGCTCCATAGCGGGTTGCCAAAATTCTATCCATCGGCGAGGGGCTTCCTCCACGCTGGGTGTATCCCAAAATTGTTTCACGTGTTTCAATGCCTGTATGTTCAAATATCTTTTTTGCAATATAGGCTCCTGCCGACTTTTTTTCAGGATGCGCAATACCTTCAGCAATTACCACAATAGAGTAATCTTTTCCTTTGTTGGTTCTGTCCATAATTGTTTGTGCCACGGTTTTGATGTCGTACTCTATTTCAGGCACCAAAATAACATCGCCACCACCTGCCATACCTGAATAGAGTGCAATCCACCCAGCATGATGTCCCATCACCTCTATCACCATCACTCTTTTATGAGAATTGGCCGTTGTGTGGAGGCGGTCTATTGCCTCTGTAGCAATATTGACTGCAGAATCAAACCCGAAAGTTATATCAGTACCAAAGACATCATTATCAATAGTTTTTGGAATTCCGATGATATTTAATCCCTCTTTTGCAAGTAATGATGCTGTTTTCTGTGT
>JAYVSA010000147.1:0-7109 GCA_043775765.1 Breznakibacter sp.
AGCTGTTGCCTATGAGTCCGTGAACAGAAGGTTGTGCGCCAGTGAATATGGTTGCCAAATTACCACCTTCGTAAGTTGCCAAGTGGTCGAATCCTGCATTGGGGTAGTAGGTGCCGTCTTTGATGATTTTCTTTAATCCATTGTCTCCCAGCCTGTCGTAGAATGTGGTTAACTGACTGGTTTGAAAGTCCTTTAAAATAATGTTTACCACCAATCGTGGTGTTTTCTCACTAACCTGACTATAACTTGCCGATGCGAGAAAAAATAAAATCGCGAGAGCGAACGTAAACTTGAACTTAAAGGAGATTGTCATTCTTGAAAAGATGAGAAAATGGATTATTAGAAGATGTAGTCAACACAAGCTCTGTCGGCTAAAACGGCACGAATAATTACTGCCACCTTAACGTGGTCGGGATGTTTTGCATAGATGTCTAAGTCGGACATAGATGCAAACTCGGTTGTGAGAGCAATGTCAAATTTCTCAGCCGGATTACTGTTTATGCCAACTTCGAGGAACTTAAGTTCGCGAATGAGTTTTGGTAGATTTTCTAAACCACTTTTTATCTCATTAAGCTTAAGCTGTTTGGCTTCGGTAGATTCGAACTCCACCAATTTAAAAAGAACAATATGTTTTACCATTGATTTTTATTTTAAATTTACGATTCAATTTTATGCAAAAATATTAAAAAACATCAGAATGCTAGAAAGAATTGACATTTCAAAGGTACTTTTTCTCGACATAGAAACCGTACCTCAATTTCCCTCTTTTAACGATTTGTCGCCCCGCTTCAATGCTTTATGGACTAAAAAGAGCGAATCCCTCAAGAAGAACCCAGAAGAAACGGCAGAGTCAATATACAACCGAGCAGGCATTTATGCCGAATATGGAAAGATTGTTTGCATCTCGGTTGGTATGGTTACTTTTCGCGATACGCAAACTTATTTTAAGGTGAAATCTTTTGCCAATGACGATGAGAAGATTTTGTTGGCCGAATTTGTGAGTATGGTAGAAAAGAGCAACGATAAAATTCAAACCGTTTGTGGTCATAATATCAAAGAGTTCGATGTCCCCTATATTTGTAGACGCTTGTTAATTAATAGGTTACACTTGCCTGCTATTTTTGATATTGCGGGCAAAAAACCTTGGGAGATTAATTTTATCGATACGATGGAGTTGTGGAAATTTGGTGACTACAAAAGCTACACCTCACTTGATTTATTGACCGCAATTTTTGATATCCCAACGCCGAAAGATGATATTGATGGTTCTCAGGTTGCCAAAGTGTATTACGAAGACGGAGATTTAGATCGTATTGCAACTTACTGCGAGAAGGATGTTTTTGCTACGGCTCAGCTTTTGCAGCGTTTTAGAGGCGAGCCACTCATAAAGGAGGAATGCTTTTTGAAGTAAAAGAGACGTTTATTCTCGGTGTGAAGTGGTGGGCTTAAGGTGCAATATGCCCCAAGGTGTTGCCCTAAATCTTGTGTTAAATCCTCACCAATTCCACAATTACCGCTACCGCTTTTTGCATACTCTCAAGAGGGATAAACTCATATCGGCCATGAAAATTGTGCCCTCCTGCAAAAATATTCGGACACGGCAATCCCATATATGAAAGGCGGGCGCCATCAGTACCTCCCCTTATTGGTTTTATTTTTGGTTCTACGCCAGAGCGCTCCATAGCTTGTTTGGCACGCTCCACAATGTGCATTACGGGTTCTATCATTTTGCGCATGTTCTGGTATTGTGGCGTTACTTCAACCATCACAATTTCTTTCTGATATTCTTGATTTATTTTTTCAGCAATCTCCGTGAGGTTTACAATTCGTTGGTCAAAGTGCTCTTTGTCGAAATCGCGAATGATGAAGTGCATTTCAAAAAGCTCAACATCACCAGCAGACGAAGTGAGGTGAAAAAAGCCATCGTAACCAGTTGTGTTGCTAGGTGTTTCATTTGGTAGTAGGGTTATGAAGCGATGAGCCACCAGCTGAGCATTAATCATTCGCCCAAAGCCGTATCCAGGGTGGATGTTAAGGCCTCGAATAATTACTTTTGCACCAGCTGCATTAAAATTTTCAAATTCCAGTTCGCCGATCTCACCTCCGTCAATGGTGTAGGCAAATTCAGCGCCAAAATCGGCCACATTAAAATGGTCTGCCCCTTCGCCGATCTCCTCGTCGGGGGTGAAACAAATGCGTAGAGTTCCATGTTCAATTTCAGGGTGATTTATAATATATTCCATGGCCGTAACAATTTCTGCAACACCCGCTTTGTCATCGGCACCCAAAAGCGTCGTTCCATCTGTGGTGATGATTGTTTGACCGATATATTTTTTTAGCTCAGGCGAAAGAGTTGGGGACAGGACGATGTTCTCTTCTGGGTTGAGAAGAATGTCTCCTCCGTTGTAATTTGTTGTTATCAAGGGTTTTATATCTTTGCCATTGAAGTCTGGACTCGTGTCTACGTGAGCTATTAGTCCAATAGTGGGCGTATTGGTTGTTGTGTTTGAAGGCACAGTGGCGGTAAGGTAACCCCAGTCGTCTAGTTTTACATCGGTAAGACCAATTTCCAAAAGTTCATTGGCCAGATGTTTTGAGAATACCATTTGTCCTTCTGAACTCGGTGTTTGTCCCGATTCTGGATTACTTCGTGTGTTGAAAGAGACGTAATTTAGAAATCTATTTAGAATAATGTTTGACATATGTTGTTTTTAAAGTTCTTTCAATATTGTACCCCATTTGCCTTTTAGGTCAATTGTAACTTTGCCATTTTTCGCCTTGAAATTTTTGTTGGATATGAGATCTTTATAACCTCGGATAGTCATTTCAGGGATTTCTATTGTTTGTGATTTTTTGCTGTTATTGATGCAGATAATAATTTTTTCATCGTCAATAAATCTTTCGAAGGTGAAAATATCCCGTTTGTCGTCTACCATTAATGTTTGATATCCACCCGTTTGAAGCGGTGCGTTATTGGTTCTGATAGCAATAAGCTGTTTGTAAAACTCTTTTAGCTCTTGGTTTACAGCCACCTTGTCGGGTTTAGCCCTTTTGGAGCCATCTGCATTATAAACTTCTGGTGAGTATGATATATCGTCCCAAATCATTGGTTTTCGACAATCTGGATCGTTACTTCCCCACATTCCTACCTCATCTCCATAATAAATCATTGGTGCTCCAACGTACGTCATCTGCATAATAACAAAGAGTTTTTGAAGCTCAATGTCGGTTTTTGTCGGTTTATCTGTTTTGTATTCGGGGTTGCTTACCGCCATGGAGGTGTTGTAGTATTTTCCCCAATTGCTATAATGTTCAATGCCACGGTTGTGAATATGCGATCCTATACGGTTGGCATCGTGGCTTCCAAACAAATTTTGCGACACGTAAGCCACATCTCTTGGGTAACTGTTTCTTAGTTTGATGAGTTTTCTGTCGAACATTGAAACAGACAGCTGACGGTTGTTCTCTTCAAAGAAAAAGTCGGCACAGGCAAATGCGAAGTTGTAGTTCATTTCGCCATCGAACTCATCGCCTTTTACGTAGGGCAATACTTTATCGGGCGTCATAACCAGTTCTGCTGTTAAGTAAGCGTCTGGATTTAAGCTTTTTACGTGTTTTCTGAAATCAACCCAAAAAGGATGACCAATACAAAAAGCTACATCTAGTCGCCAGCCGTCAATCCCATATTTTGCGCCTTTTCCTTTTGGGTTCATCCAACGCGAAACGGAGTTGAAAATGTATTGTTTCGGCCCGGCTACAATACCCGTGGAGTCTTCGCGTAATTCGGGTAAAGATTTAACGCCGAACCAGCCTACATAGTCAAACGAGGTTCCTTTTTCGCTATTTTCCCAAGATTTGATGGTAAACCAATCTTTATAGGGCGATTTCTCTTGATTTTTACGCACATCTACAAAGGCAAATGAGTTGTAGCCCATGTGGTTAAAAACACCGTCGAAGATTACTTTTATACCCAAATTATGCGCTTTTTCTATCATTTTGAGAGCCAGCTCGTCGGCTTTTGTCCAAATCCAAGTGGCCGTATCGAGCGCATTTTCGGTTCGAATAAGCTTGGTGTCTCCCTCAGGGTCGGGGCCAAAGTTTGGGTCGATGTGGTGATAGCTCTCACTGTCGTATTTGTGAAGTGAAGGTGAAATAAAGAGCGGGTTGATGTAAATAGCGTTAATCCCGAGCTCTTTAAGGTAGTCAAGTTTCTCTATGATGCCTTGAATATCGCCACCATATCTTCGGCGCAGGAGGGTGGTATAGAGATTGTCGCCTTTATTAGCCTTTTCTGAGGGTTGTATTTGGTACCAGTCTGAACCCCAGGCAGATAACTCCCAATCGGTTGGCGGTGTTTGTGGATCTGCACCAATGATGTCTTCTACTTTTGGGTCGTTGGATGTGTCGCCATTTCTAAAACGTTCGGGGAATATTTGATACCAGATTGCTTTTTTTGCCCACGAGGGAGTGAAATCGGGTGTAGATTGAGCTGTCGATGTGAGGTAACAGACTGTAATGGTGATGGTTGCGAAAATTGCTTTTCGTATAAATTTGTTTTTCATTTTCATCCTATTGGTTCTGAATATCCTTATTGAATAAAGGGTTATAAAGTTAGAAAAAGTTTTTGCATTGGCGATGCTTAGTTGATGGAATACTTTAGTTTATGCCTCGCAGAATAAGGCGAGATGTTTTAATGGCAGACGTTGTTTTGCCTAGGGTGAGGGGCAAAGCGAGAAACCCCACAGCGCTTTGGTGGAGCTTGTCGGAACCAATGGGCGAGGAGTTGAAGCGGCGACCCGACGGCCTGGTGGCAAGGAGACAGTAAACCAAGTGATGGGATTATGAGATTGTGTGGTGCTTGGGATTGTCACCTGCCGGCACGCCCAAAAGAGTTTTTTTTGAACTATTAATTTTAAGTTAACAATATGTTAAAACGGTGGGGTGGTTCAATAATATTTCTATTTATTGATTTTTTTTAGGTATCAATTTTGTACGTTTGCTTAATAAATATGTATAAATCTTTTTTTTATGAAAAAATATCTTTTAATAGGTTTTTGTACGCTCTTTTCTTTGCCATCTTTTTCGCAACAGATGAAAGCCACAATTTCGTTTGTGGATGTAGTTTATGATTTTAAAGATGTGCCTGAGGCTGGTGGTTCAGTAGAGCATGTTTTTAATTTTACGAATACGGGTAATCAGCCGTTGGTGATTCAGAATGTGCAAGCGTCTTGTGGTTGTACAACTCCTGATTGGACAAAAGCGCCAATTGCGCCAGGTGCAAAGGGCTTTGTAAAGGCTACTTATAATCCGTCAAATCGTCCGGGACAGTTTAATAAAACCATTACCGTGATGTCTAATGCAGAGCAACCATCAATGATTTTGCGCATTATTGGTAATGTAACGCCTAAGCCAAAGACGGTTGCTGATGAGTATCCGCGTGCATTTGGTGAGCTTCGTGCAAAAGGTGGCAATTTGTCATTTACACAAATTGCGCCTGATGAGACTAAAACGGAGGTTTTGGAGGTAATCAATACTTCGGCAACAGATATGAAGGTCGAATTTGGTCAAGTTCCTGCTCATTTGTCTATTAAATTAGTGCCAGCAGTTATTAAGGCTGGAGAAAAAGGTGTTATTCAGGGGACTTTTGATGCAAAATTAAAGCAAGATTGGGGTTTTGTGGTTGACAATGTGCCTGTTGTGGTTAATGGTGTTCAAGATCCGAACAATAGATTATCGGTAAGTGCAACTATTGCGGAGAATTTTGAGA
Source organism: Breznakibacter sp. (assembly GCA_043775765.1). GTDB lineage: Bacteria > Bacteroidota > Bacteroidia > Bacteroidales > Marinilabiliaceae > JAGPHP01. The sequence continues at coordinate 5,768 of JAYVSA010000147.1, forward strand.
AATGGTCTCCAAAAGAGTTGACCAATGCGGCTGTTGCCTCTTTTGACAATGTGATGTATAATTTTGGAGACGCAAAAGCGGGTGATAAGGTTATTCATAAGTATATTCTTACGAATACAGGAAAATCGAATTTACTTATTCGCAAAGTAAAAGCTTCGTGCGGATGTACTGCTGTAACACCAGAAAAGACGGTAGTTGAACCAGGTCAATCGACAGCTTTAGAGGCTCAGTTTGATACGAATGGCAAATCAGGTACACAAACAAAATCTATTACGGTAATTACGAATGATCCGAAAGCAAGCACAATAATTTTGCAGCTTACGGGTAATGTTAATGCTGGAACGATGTAATTTTATATGGATTTCAAAAAAGGCTAGTTGTTCTCAATTAGCCTTTTTTTGTATGTGCCAGATAGGTTATTGTACAACATTTTATCTTTATCTTTGTTAAAATAGCAGTTTAATGTTGTTTCTTGTTTAGTTGATATTTAAAATAGAGTTTTTTATGAATTTCGATTTAATAGTAATAGGTAGTGGCCCAGGAGGCTATGTTTCGGCTATTAGAGCTTCGCAGTTGGGCTTAAAGGTTGCAGTTGTAGAACGTTCTGAGTTAGGAGGTATTTGCCTTAATTGGGGCTGTATTCCTACAAAGTCTCTTTTGAAAAGTGCTCAGGTATTTGAATATCTTACGCATGCTGCTGATTACGGTATTTCTATCAAAGGCGAAGCGTCTGCTGATTTTGGTGCTATGGTAAAACGTAGTAGGGAAGTGGCCGATGGAATGAGTAAAGGAATTCAGTTTTTGTTGAAAAAAAACAAGGTTGAGGTTATTGTAGGTTCAGGAAAACTTGCGGGTAAAAATAGTGTTGAGGTTACCGATAATGCCGGTAAGAAGAGTCTTGTTACTGCTCCACATATTTTGCTGGCAACAGGAGCACGGAGTCGTGAATTGCCTAATTTACCGCAAGATGGTGTAAAAGTTATTGGTTACAGAAAAGCTCTTACATTGACCAAGCAACCGCAAAGTATGATTGTGGTTGGTTCGGGTGCTATAGGAAGCGAATTTGCTTATTTCTATAACTCTATTGGCACTAAGGTTACTTTGGTTGAGTATTTGCCAAGGATCGTGCCCGTTGAAGACGAGGAGGTTTCGAAGCAACTGGAGCGTTCGTTTAAAAAAGCGGGTATTGATGTTTTAACGAGTGCGGAAGTGCTTTCGGTAGACACATCGGGACCTAAGGTTAAAGCGGTTATTAAAACTAAAAAAGGAGAAGAGATTCAAGAGGCTGATATTGTTTTGTCTGCGGTAGGAATTATGCCAAATATTGAAGGTCTTGGACTAG
>JAYVSA010000148.1:0-2333 GCA_043775765.1 Breznakibacter sp.
AAAGAATTGAGACGCTTTCTTCAACTCTTGCTTTACTTGATCAATAACCTCTTTGGCATTAGAACCAGCCGTTTGACTTACCGCAATAACGATAGCTGGATTTCCATTATTTTCTGAATAAACACTGTAACTTAACGAGCCTAACTCTACTTTAGCCACATCTTTTAAGCGTAATATCTGCGATTTATTTGATCGAATAATAATATTCTCAAACTCCTCCGACGTTTTCAAACGACCCGTATATTTAAGAGCATACTGAAACGACTGATCGTTATTTGCCCCCAATTCACCTGGCGCGGCTTCAATATTCTGATCTTTTAATGCGGCAATAACTTCGGCTGGTGTAATGGCGTAAGTCGTCATTACATCTGGCTTAAGCCACACACGCATCGAGTAATCTTTCGAACCATAAACCATGGCATCTCCCACACCCGCTACACGCTTAATTTGAGGTAAAATGTTGATATTGGCATAGTTTTGAAGGAACTGACCATCGTAATCTTTATTGGTAGATGAAACCGAGATTAACAAAAGTGTACTACTCTGTTGTTTACGAACGGTTACCCCAGCCTGAATTACCTCCGAAGGCAAAAGTGAGGTTGCTTGCGACACACGGTTTTGAACGTTTACCGTTGCAATATCGGGGTTTGTACCTTGTTTGAAAAAGACAGTCACTGTTGCACCACCACCATTAGAGGCCGAAGAGGTCATATAAGTCATACCCTCAACACCGTTTATCGACTCCTCGAGCGGAACAATAACACTATTTAAAACCGCCTCGGCATTGGCACCACTATAGGCGGTAGTAACCGTAACGGTAGGCGGAGCAATATTTGGGTATTGCTCAATAGGAAGCGTGAAAATACCTATTCCTCCAAGCACTACAAAAAGTATTGATATTACTGTAGAAAGAACGGGTCTATCTATAAATGTTTTTAGCATTATATTAAATTTTATGTGAATAGATGATAAAAGGTTGAAATAGATAGAAGATATGGTGGAGATATTTTAGAAATATGATGGAAATATTTCTATCTATTCCCTATTTCTATGTATTTTCCCATTTCAACATCTTTCTATTTATTTTCCTATTTCAATATTACTGCTCTTTAATTTTCTTACCATTCTTGAGCGTAGCAACACCGTCGGTTACTATTTTATCGCCAGCAGCCAAACCACTCAAAACGGCAAAACTCTTACCATCAGGCGTTGATTTAACAGCAATAATATTTTGCATTACAGAGTCGCCCACTACTTTATATACCATTACCTTATCTTGCTGACTAACAGTAGCTTTTTGAGGAATAAGAATAACATTTTTTATTGTTTTTGGAATGATGATTTTACCACTGGTTCCGCTGCGCAACAGGCCTTGACTATTTTTAAAAGAGGCTCTAAAATTTATTGATCCTGTATTGGCATCTACCACGCCAGAAATGGTTTCAATACGACCACTCTCGTCATATTTGCTTCCATCGGCTAAAATCAATCCTACCGAAGGCATACCTTTTATCTTTTCGGCCTGTGTAGCACCTGGCCAACTGCGCATAAACTCCAACAACTCTTTTTCGTTTAGAGAAAAGTTAGCAATCATATTCACGGTATTAGCCACTGTTGTAAGTATTGTGGTGCTCGTAACCAAACTTCCTGAACGATAAGGCACTGCGCCTACAACACCATCTACCGGACTAGAGACATTGGTAAAGCCGATATTTGCTTTTGCCTGATCGAGTGCAGCCTTTGCCGATGCAACGCTATTTTCATACGTCTTAATGCGCACACTGCTAATAATGCCCTTTTCGGCCAATGGACGCATCCGCTCCAAATCTACCGACGCAGTATTGTATATAGCTGTTGCATTCTCAAGTTGTTGTACCGATGAAGGAGAACTTATCTTAAACAATGTTTGGCCTCTCTTCACAATAGAGCCTTCATCAACTAACACTTTCTCTATAAAACCCTCTACGCGTGGCTTAATATCCACATCCTCTTCGCCCTTTAACACAACCGGATAAACCGACTGCAACTCCACATCTTGAGCAGCTACTGTAACTACTGGATAAGAAGCTATTGCAACAGCATTGGTTGCTACTGTTTTTTTAGAGCAAGACACTGCAGTTATAAGAACCACACCTCCAAAAAAATACTTGAGATAATTCATGTTTACCATTTTATATAGTTTTAATTATTACACACCCCACTGTTGCACCTATTGATAGTTGACAATAGCAACAAAACACTCAAAAAAAAGTTTATATAGTTTGAGTATTCAAAATAATACGACTAACCACCTTCTGAAAAGTTGCATACTCTTGCTCGGTAATACCAGTGAG
>JAYVSA010000149.1:0-3147 GCA_043775765.1 Breznakibacter sp.
TTGCCATGAATTTAAAAGTGTTCTTTACTTATAGAAATACCTATTCCTGATTTCTCCAAAAATTAACACAACAGACGTTACTCCAACAGATAGTATCCAGTCTGTTAAAGTTAATGGAATAGTACGCATAATTGAACCACCATATTGAACTACCACAAATTGCATAACTGCTATCATCAGTGCAATAATAACAAAAGCCTTATTCGCAAAAATACCCGTTAATGCCGATTTCGCAGAGCCAAAAACACGCGCATTAAAGAGATTCCAAAATTGTAAAAATACAAACACATTAAAGAAAAAGGTTAAGAAATAAGCTTTCTCATCACCCGCTTCAATGGTTTTCATATACAGTAACATTGCAATAAGAGTAACAACAAACGCTGTTCCGTACAGAAAAATATCATTTGACATAGCTTTTGTAATAATAAAAGACCCGGGTTTACGTGGCTTTTCATCCATTACCAAAACACTTGGCGGTTCTGTGGCTAAAGCCAAGGCGGCAAATGTGTCCATAATTAAATTTACCCATAACATTTGTGTTACTGTAAACGGTAAATTGACACCCAAGAAAGGGCCAATAAAGGCAATAACCAGCGCTGCAAAGTTGATTGTGAGCTGAAAGACAATAAAACGTTGAATGTTTTTATAGAGAGATCGCCCCCACATCACTGCATTAACAATGCTCGTAAAAGAGTCATCGAGTAAAATAATATCGGAGGCCTCTTTAGCTACAGAAGTTCCCGTTTTACCCATAGACAAACCAACATCGGCATAATTAAGGGCTGGTGCATCATTGGTTCCATCTCCCGTTACGGCAACCACTTCACCCATGGCCTTAAGCATCTTTACCGCACGTAGTTTATCGAGTGGTTTGGCTCTGCTCAACACTTTTAAATTGGGAAGTACTTGTCGAAGTTCATCATCTGTGAGTTTCTGAAAATCTGGTCCTATCACTACCGTACCATATTTAGCTTCATTCTCCAACGTTACTGATCCTATTTGGCGACCAATTTCGGTGGCCATCAAATGATTATCACCTGTAATAACTTTCACATCAATACCAGCCTTGTAACACATCCGAATTGCCTCAGGAACATCCTCTCTTACAGGGTCAGAAATAACCGCAAAGCCCATCCAAACAAGATCATTTAACTCCTTATCGAAATCAATCTTCTCCTCGCTGTTAATGAGTTTATAGGCAAAACCAAGTGTTCGCATACCTCGTTTTTGGTACACAATAATATCATTATGAATCTCTTCTTTTAATTCTGAAAAACGATTTCCTTCGGCCAATTTCGTATGACTACACTTCTCTATAATGACCTCGGGAGCCCCTTTTGCATACAAAATAGTTTTTCCCGATGATGATTTTCCAAACGTTGCCATCATCTTTCTCTCTGAAGTGAAAGGCAATTGCTCGATAAGCTTAAAGCTAGTTTTGATATTCTGATAATTAACCGATTGACTATTGAGCCACAGCAACAAAGCCCCTTCTGTTGGATTTCCCATTACGATGCGTTCTCCATCTTTATCCTCCAAATTTGCCGTTGAATTAACAGTAGCCGACTCGTAAATCAGTGTCTGATCATCCTCCAAAAACTTGGTCTCAAATACCCGCATCATATTCATGGTAAGCGTTCCTGTTTTATCGGTACAAATAACCGTTGCAGCACCAATGGTTTCGCAGGCATGCATTTTACGAACTAAGTTATTTGCCGCCGTCATTTTACGCATACTATAAGCCAAACTCAAGGTCACGCTCATTGGCAAACCTTCGGGAACAGCCACCACAATAATGGTAACAGCCACCATAAAAAAGTCTAAAAGTTCACGAGCAGCATTTAAAGTAATCCAACTCGAAATTTGGGGATGCAAAAAGCCTGTATAAGCAGCCAAAGCCATGGCAATAACAAAGAAAGAGACAGCAATAGCACTCCACTTGAGCCAACTCACTTCAACTTCCTCAAAAGGTTTATTTTTTATAAGTGAAAGCAAATCGGACAATATTGGTTTCCATACAGCTCGAATCATGAGTACAACCGACACAAAAGTAATTGCTACAAAAACCCACTGTTTCATGTCTAAATGAAGAGTTCCTTTTACAATGGCAATGCCAATAAGCGAGAAAAAAGTTAAAAAAGCAAACGAAAAACCGCCTACTCCAATAACCTTACTCAAATGTTCGAGTTGTTTGGTAAGCGGTGTTTGTTCGTTAACATCTTCAGAGGCAGCTCTAATCGTTTTAGCAACATCGGTATAGTCGCCAACTGCCGTAATTTCCATAACACCATTTCCGCTCACAACGTTAGTTCCACTGAGCAGACGATAGTATGGATAGGCATTTTCGCTATCGCTATCACGGGTGCCTTCTGCCCCTTTTTTTGCCGCTATTGATTCGCCCGTTAGTTTAGACTCATCAACTTCAAGTGAAACGGCTCTTACAACAGTACCATCGGCTGGAACTTCTTCCCCAGTATCTAAAATAACCACATCTCCCACAACAATCTCTCGCTTCGCAACCGACTGAAACCGACCATTCCGAACAACTTTAACAAGATTCTCATCACCTACTTTATTGAGCAAATCAAACTCTTTACCAGCCTTAAATTCATTAAAAAAAGATAAGCCAGTTGCCAGAAGAATGGCTAGCACAATACCAATACCTTCATAATAACTTCCTTCAACAACTCCCACGGCAATAGATACAGCAGCAGCAATCATTAGAATCCGTATGATTGGATCATTAAACTTTTCAAAGAAGAGTTTCCACCAAGGTGTTTTAGGGGCTTGAGTTATTAAATTTTCGCCGTTGATAGTTCTGCTTTCCAATATTTGAGCATCGGTAAGACCAAGTTTTAATATATCCATGAGTAGAATTTAAATAGAATTTCAAACGTCACTAAAATAAGCCTTTTTGACCACAAAAGTTCACAAGAATCGGATTAAAATAAAAAAAGCCAACCGATTAAATCCGCTGGCTCTAAAAACAGATAAACTGCTCTATTTAATCACTTTAAGTACACTTTTAACTTCTGTTTCTAAATCGGCAAGAGGTCTGTAACCCATTGATGCCTGAGGCTGACCTTCCATAGGAACAAATACAACAGTTGGTAAACTTGTGATACCAAAAGCTTGTGATAATTCTCG
>JAYVSA010000150.1:0-1771 GCA_043775765.1 Breznakibacter sp.
ACCCAAAATTCGTGCATGGTTTCATCGGTTAAAATGGCTGATTTTGATAAGCTTTGAGCCGATTCAACGACCTCCTTTTCTAGCCGAATACGCACCACTAAATTCTCGGGTAGTGATTTGGGTTGAGCCAGTTTTAAAATATATCTCACAGTTTGCGAACCATTACTCATTGAGGGCATATTGGATGTGATAATAGCTTTAACTGTTTGATTATCGGGTAAAATCAAATCGCACGACTCGCCTAAATGCACGTAATTCAACATCTCATAAGGTACTTCAAGCAGAAAGACGAAACTGTTTAAATCGGCAATTTGGCACAACGCATCGCCCTCAACCACATAGTCGCCTTTTGGGTGATCAATAGATGTGATAACTCCCTCGTTAACCGCATTAACACTGATAATTCCACTAAATTGAAGGCTAGAGGTTGAATCGGAAGTGAGTGCCGATGCCTCCTTTGATTTTAGGGTAAAGAGCAGCTGATTTTTAGCCACCTTATCGCCAAAATTTATCAACACCTCATTAATATAACCCGACATGGGCGATTTAATGGAGGCTTTGAACATAAAGCTTGATGTTGCGCTTAGCTCCACGGTTGAACTCATCTTGCCAATGTGAATGGTCGATATCGTTACGGGAACCGCTGTTTGAATAGCTGTTTCACTGGTTTCGGATGCGTGGCTACAACCAACGACAAGGATGGTTATAGAACCAATTATATATCTGTTAATGAGCTGTTTCATTGATTCCAGTAGTTTATTTCGGTGATTAATTGTTGTGTTTTGAGTAGATTTTGATTGTAGGCTCTCTTTACGGCTATGTAGTTTCGAATAGCCACTACATAATCTAATATTGAGGTGCTTCCGCTGTTGAGCGTGCTTTTGGTTAGTTTCAGGACAGATTCAGTAAGCTCAATTTGTTGCTTAATTTCGGGCTCTATGGCTTCTGTTTGAGTTAGTTCGGAGTAGAGTTGTTGCAATTGCTGAGTGCGTTGAAGTTTATAGTAATCGGCATAATAAGCCCTAGTATTCTCCTCTAATTGAAGTTTTTTATGGTTTAGGTCGCGCTGATGTCCATCGTAAATGGGAAATGTAAGTGCTAATCCAACGCTAAAGCCAAAGTTTTTGGGTATTTCACTTGGTAAATTATTGACTAATCCCGCATCTGTAACCCACGAAACATTTGGTTTGTAGTTGCGATTAATGAGTAGTTTTTCGTTTTGAATTTTAAGACTGTCAATTACAAAACGGTTATAGAATGGCGAGTTTTTAATATCTACAGGTGTGTTTAAAGCAATATTGGGTTCTTCGAGATGTACATTGTTGGTATCTGAAATGCCGCATAAGATGTGCAAATCAGAGATGGTTTGTTGGTACTGAATATCAAAATCCTTTTTAACAAGTTCCTGCTCCTTGTATTCCACCATAAAAGTCAGGTAATCAACTTGTTTGTAAACGCCTTTGATTACCATTTGCTTGAGTGCAACTTCCTCATCTTTTGCCGCAAGGAGTAATAGATTACTAAATTCAAGGTCGTTTAGGAGCGATGTGGCGGCAATGTATTGAAGTGTGATAGACTTTTTTAAATCGATTTCAGATATTTTAGAAGAGATTTTAAGTGCTTGATTCTGATATCCATATTTTGAATATTGTGCTTTAATGGTGTTACCGTTAAATATTTTTTGTGATACTGAAACAACCGATGCGAGTGAGCCTGTGTTGGTAAGTGCTTCACTGTATCCATAGCCGCGAACAACGGGTGCGTAATAGGC
>JAYVSA010000151.1:0-5217 GCA_043775765.1 Breznakibacter sp.
TAACGTATAATAATAATGGAACATATACCGTTTCTGGTATGCCAGCAGGCGAAAGCAAAATAGATATAAAAACTAATGATGCAAATAGTTGCCCAAGCACAGGTCCACAAACCGTTACACTTAAAGCACCCGACCCATTGGGAGTGGATACAACAAAAAAAATAATGGTTTCGTGTAAAGGTGGCAGTAATGGCGAAATACAGTATAAGATAAAGGGTGGTATTCCCCCATTTAGTGTAAATTTATACTCTGCTTCGAAGTTGATCAGCTCAGCCACTCCAAAAACAAGAGACGATAATGGTTCTTACTTTGTTTTTGAAAAATTAAAGGCAGGCAACTATTATATAATAATTTCCGATGCGGGAGGTAAGGCTGGTGGCCCAGCTGCTTCGTTTACAATTACCGAACCCACCAAGCTTTCAATGGCAGCTCCAACCATCACCCAAATTAGTTGGCCAGACGCGAATGATGGCAAAGTTGTACTCGGAAATATAACAAGTTCTGGTACGCCATTTCCTCAAACTCAAACTTGTCCTTATAAATATTATCGAGGTAATCCGAACAATAATTCATCACAATGTTTAGATACCTTCTTAATCAGTGGTGAATTGAGCCCTGCAGTTCGATTTTATGTACAAGATTATAATGGGTGCGTTGATAGTACTAATGCAATAACGCTAACCAATCCTGATTCGATTGTATTTCAAACCTCAACAACCTATGACACCTGTAGTATAAAACATGGAAAAATTAAGGTAACTGTTACTAATGGTGGTCGCTATAATTATAGTTATAATGTAAAATTATATAAAGGTAGTAGTAGTTCACCATTAAGTACCATAGTAATGACTGGTGGCACACCTCCAAAGAGAGAGGTTGAGTTTACTGGATTGGCAGCAGGCAATAATTATTTGGTAAGGATTATCTCTCCCGTAAATTCAAAAGATTCTGTTGAACAAAAAGACATTGTTGTTGGCAGCAGCAACCCTCTCTCAGTAATCGGTTTTACCCCATTAAAAGATGCATCTTGTTCGAGTGTATCAGATGGTGAGGCAACTATAACCAATTTAAATGCAATTCAGGGTCCGTACGATTATTTAAGTTACAACAACAGTAAATTTACACTTTCAACAGATGGTAAATCTGCTAATTTCAGTAATTTAAAAATTGGTTTAGATTCTATTCGACTCACCGAAAAATCAGCTCGTGGCTGTAGCATTACGGTTAATGTTCCAATAAAGATTAGCACTAATATTACCAGTTTTCCAACTACACCGCCAAGCATTGGAAATGTTTCCTGTGTAGGCATCAATAATGGTACGGTAAGTTTTAATTTAACGAATTCTTCTTCTTTCGCGCCTTTTAATTATCGCATGTTGATAAACGGTGGAGCAAAAATAGATAGTATTTTAAACAGCACTTCTAAGAATCCAACTTTTAGTAAATTATCAAATATTAATTATACGCTTCATGTAACCGATAGCAAAGGGTGTGTTGTAACCAAAAATGCAACCGTTGGAGCTCCTGCTACTAATCCTATAACTTTTACCGCAGTTCCAACTGCTGCATCTTGTAGTATGACTGCAAATGGGGCAATAAACCTTGCATCAATAAAACAAGCAAATGGCAAGTACATGAATGCCTATCTCTATAATACGGCATCCACCAGCCCCATAGATTCTTTAATAAAAATAGGTACTACAGCTAACTTCTCGGGCAAGGCTATTGGAAGTTACAAAGTTGTTGTTAAAGATATTGATGGTTGTAAAGCAGAGATCAATAACTCGACGACGACCATTGCCGATAAAAAACTTTATCCTACTATTACCGTCGCCAACACCGAAAGTTTAGCCTGTTCCACAGCCTCCAACGGTGCTATTGTGGTTAGTGCAACGCCGGGTACAATAAATTCGCCACTAACATTTGATTTTTCAAACATTTATTCCAAAACCACCCCTGCAATTACCTCTATTGGGGTAAACAAATATACGTGTAGCAAACTAAATGGTAGTGACTATCAGGTAATGGTTACCGACGCTATTGGTTGCACCACCACAACGGTGCGCGCCAGAGTGCCCGTAACAACAACCCCTATAAAAATCACGGGTGCATCGCCTACCCCTTCATCATGCGATATCTCAAAAAATGGCCAAATAACGTTCTCTGCTACTGGCGGTAAAACCTCTACTGATGGGTACACCTTAAGTGTAAACGACTCACTTAAGCAAACTATTAAAGGCACAACAACTACTTTTAGCAAATTAAAGTCTTCTGCAACGCCCTACATCATTACGGCTATCGATATCGAAGGGTGTAAAGATTCTCTTCAAAATAGTAGTACAATAATTAATAATAATCTACCAGCATTTAATTATTCAAATTTCACTGCTGTAAATCCAACTTGCAAGGGTGGCACTGGTGGCATTGGGTTTACAATTCTATCAAACTCTTATTACACTAAAGCATACGCTTATACACTTACAGATACTAGCAAGGTTGTGAAATACAATGGTTCAACCGACAGTATAACGCCAAAGATACCAGTACTTGCAGGTATTTATAGCCTTAATGTGGTATCGAAAGAAGGATGTTCGTTTAGTAATCCTACAATTATCATTACCGATCCAACGCCAATAAACGTTACAACAACCTTTGAGGATGTTGCCGATAAAGGGGCTTCTACTGGCTCTATTACTGGAAATTTTAGTGGAAATTACATTAACAGTCAGTATGAATTAACAAAATCGGGTGCTATAATAGAATCGGCCACTGTCACCACAAGCCCTCGAAAATCTATCCCGTTGTCGGCAGGTTCGTATATCTTTAAACTTAAGGATGTTCATAATTGTGGCTATTTCTTAGTCAACAATCCAAGCAATCCAAATGAGTATATTAAGACTATAAATATTAGCGAGCCCGAATTTAAACTGAGATTAATTGCTGCAAAAACAGACTACTCGTGCAACAATATTGTAGATGGCACCATTTCGCTTTCGGCTACTGGAGGCTGGAGTAGTAATAAAGAGTATACTTTTAGCATTAAAAATCCGCTGAACACAACAGCCACATCCACAAGCGAAACATTTAATAAAACAAATCAAATAGCTGGGACCTACACGGTTAAAGTAACAGATAATAAGGGTGTTTTTCGAGACACAACCCTTACTGTTGTTAATCCGCTACCATTCGATTTAACTATTGATGCGCAAAATGCGACCACTTGCCGAGCAAAAAGTAACGGTTCTGTATTGGCAACACCTAGTAATGGCACACCTTTTACCAACGGATTACACTATTATCTTAAAACCGCTTTGGGTGATACACTCGACTCAAAAAGTATATTAACGGGCAAGTACAGCTACAACAAACTGCCAAAAGGTTATTATACGCTTTGGGTTAACGACAAGAATAAGTGTAAAGCATCAAAACAAGTCTTTATTGATGCTCCCGACACGGTTCTTATTGCCACAAGCCACAATTACATTAAAGCAAAAGGTGCTTCCACAGGCGATATTGTGGCCTCTATTACCAAGGGAAATAAATTTTACGATTACCAATGGACTAAAAAAGGGGCATCAACACCTTTCAAAACTGGACAAACAACAGGCGCTCTGCATTTGCAAAACATCTTGGCTGGCGATTATACTTTGCTCGTTAAAGACACCGCCAATTGCATGTACGAAGATAGCGTTTGGATGAAGCGATTGATACGAATTGTGGAACCCGACAGTGCTCTTGCGGTATTGATAAACTCCGTAGATTCGGTTAGTTGCAAGGGTCTCGCAAATGGCAAGGTGGTTCTTAAAAGCCGCGGTGGATGGGGCGATTATCGTTACAAGATAGAAGGTGGTAATTATTCTAAGAACCCCGATTTCGATAGTTTGCCAGCTGGTAAATATATCTTTAGCGTAATTGATAGCGCTGGCATTACCAATGCATTAACGCAGTGGGTTGAAGAGCCAATGCTACCACTTGCCACCTCGCTTATTGGTGTAGATAGTGTGCAGTGTAACAAACAGTTCGACGGTAAAATAAGACTCAACACCACGGGCGGAAATGGTGGTTATCAGGTTTCTACCGATAGTATCATTTGGAAATCAGGAACCACAGCAAGCAATTTGAGTGCAAAGAGTTATGCCGTGTATGTTAAAGATTCGAAGAGTTGCACCACGCGCTTGAAACCCGACTCAATTACCATTTACCAACCGCTGGCCATTACCGAAGCCGTGCCTGCTAAAATAGTAAAATCACACTGTTTGCAGTCGGCCGATGGCAGCATTAGCGCCTCTTTTGTTGGCGGAACGGGTGCACTTGGTTATGGTTGGCAACGAGAACGCATTGCAAATACAGTTGAGAATTTACCCAACTTAACTAACGATACCATAGTCGATCTTTTATCGGGTCGTTATATATTAACGGTTACCGATGCGCATCATTGCTTGTTTCCGTTCAGTTACAACGTGGCCGACTCAACCGATTTAAAAATAAGTAAAATCACCACCGACTCGGTAAGCTGTTTTGGTTACACCAATGGTGTTGCAAGAGCGCTAGTTACTGGTGGCGTTGGAGCTTACACCTATCTTTGGCCGTTAGATAAAGGAGCACTCAACAGCTCTACGGCCTCGGGTTATGGTGCAGGTGAATATAGCCTCATGGTTAACGACTCGAAACTCTGTTTTACCACCGAAAGTTTTAATATTAAGAGTCCCACGATGTTAAGCTACACAATAGCTCAACAAATACAGCCCCTCTGCTTTGGTGGCGCAAAAGGGAGCCTCAATGTTACAGCCACTGGCGGAACACCAAAATACACTTACAGTTGGTCTAATGGTAAAACCGAGAAAGCAATCTCGCAATTAGATCCATCAACGTATACACTAAATATCACCGATGGGCATCAATGTGGTGCATCATTTAGTTTTCCAATGAGCTATCAGCGCACTATTAAGCCTAATTTGGGGTTTGATGCCACCATTTGCGACCAAAAAACAGTTGTGCTCGATGGTGGAAACTTTAGCACTTTTGCTTGGAGCTCTACCAACGGTTTCACCTCCACACAGCGCAATGTTACCTTAACCAATTCAGGCAGTTACTACCTGCAAGTTAAAGATGTCGACAACTGTTTGGGAAACGATACAATTATGCTAAACGCGAGCAGTTTAAAGATTTCAAAACTTACAACCTCCAATGTAACTTGTTTTGAGCGTGCCGATGGTG
>JAYVSA010000152.1:0-3251 GCA_043775765.1 Breznakibacter sp.
GCCTACGTACATGGAATATTTGACCGTGCAACGAAACCATTTACGAAAGGATCTAAAAACTTAACCGATTATATTTAAATCATTTAGAATGAACATCTTATCTACAAATAATCTCGTCAAACAATACACCAACCACTTAGCGCTTAATAATGTTTCGATAGAGGTACCCGAGGGTGTAATATTCGGTCTCCTTGGGCCAAATGGTGCAGGAAAAACATCACTTATTCGCATCATTAATCAAATTACGGCTCCAGACAGCGGTTCGGTTCTGCTTTTTGGAAAACCCATTAGTCGCGCCGATATTAGCAACATTGGTTACCTTCCTGAAGAACGCGGTTTGTATAAGAAAATGAAGGTTGGTGAGCACATTCTCTATTTGGCACAGCTCAAAGGAGTAAAAAAGCACGATGCCATAAAGAAAATTCAATATTGGTTTAAACGTCTCGAAATTGAGGCGTGGCAGAATCGAACCATTGACGAACTCTCAAAAGGAATGCAACAAAAGGTGCAGTTTATTGCTACCATTATTCATAATCCTAAGCTGCTAATTTTAGATGAGCCATTTAGCGGTTTTGACCCAATTAATGCATTACTCCTTAAAGAAGAGATACTTACACTCAAAAAAAATGGAACCTCCATTGTTTTAAGCACCCACAACATGGCATCGGTGGAGGAGATTTGCGATGAGATAGCGCTTATCAATCAAGGCGTGGTACTTTTAACGGGTTCGGTAAAAGCGGTACGTGAAAGTAATAAGCAAAACAGTTTAAAGGTTGAGATTACGAGTGAAAACCGTTTGGCGGAACCTCTTGCGAAACTTTTTAATGGAGAATCAATCATGGAGATTAATGGACACCATTACCGTATAACTTTACCACTTCAGGAGAATGATTCTATTAATACCATCATCACAAAACTCCTACCATTAGGCCAAATTATATCGGTAAATGAGCAGTTGCCAACCATGAACGATATTTTTATAAGCAGTGTCAATAAGCATAATCAAAACAAATAATCTACTCATAATGAATAAGATACTTTTAATAATTGAGCGTGAATTCATCTCCCGTGTTCGTAAAAAGAGTTTTATTGTAATGACCATTTTGGGGCCTGTTTTGTTTGCAGCAATGGCTATTGTACCCACATTTTTGGCCATGACAGACAGCTCCAATCGTTGTACTATTGCTGTTTTTGACGACACATCGCTCTATAAAAATTGTTTTGTAAATAGCGATAAAATAACGTACAACTACCTTGATATCAATACCAAAATTGCGCCATCCTTGTTTTTAAATAATAAAGGAGAGGCCAAATACGATGCCTATTTGGAGATAACAGACAATTTGCTTACAAACCCAGAAGCAATAAAACTCTACTCACAAGATCCTATTACTCTCGAAAGTCAGTCTGAGATTTCAAATACGGTTAATGAATACCTAAAAAAAAGCATACTTGAGCAGAATCAATCGCCTCAAATTGCGCTGATAATTAAGCAATTGGAAGGCGCTAAAATCAAACTGTCTAATGTTACCGTTTCCAAAGATGGTGCTGAAACAAGTAATGCCGCCGAAATGGCCATGGCTATAAGCATGATCTTGGCTTTCTTGAGCTATGGGCTTATTATAGGTTATGGTGCACAGGTGATGCGTGGTGTTACTGAAGAAAAAACCAGTCGTATTGTATAAATAATTATATCATCGGTTAAGCCCTTTCAATTGATGATGGGAAAAATTCTTGGTATTGCTCTCGTAGCGCTCACCCAGTTTTTAATTTGGATTGTACTCACAATATCTCTTGTTTTTGTGGTTCAGATGGCTGTTTTACCAAAAGAAGCGAAGCAAGCAATGGAGCAGCAAGCCTCAGCAACGCTCTCAACAAGGGGAGTTTCTATTACCAACACAACCATTTTAAATTCAGAATCTATTACCAGTAAAATAAACAACCAACTTTCGGGCATCGACATAAAATTTATGCTCATGATTTTTGTATTTTACTTCATAGGTGGCTACTTGCTCTACGCAGCACTATTTGCAGCAGTTGGTTCTGCCATTGATGCCGATAGTGACACGCAACAATTCGTTATGCCCATTATGATTCCACTTATTCTCTCACTCACCATTGCCATGACGGCGAGTCGAGATCCGAACAGTTCGCTGGCTTTTTGGGGAAGTCTAATACCTTTTACTTCACCAATAATTATGATGGCACGTTTACCTTACAGTGTACCGAACTGGCAACTCCTTCTTTCCATGGCAACACTTATAATAACCTTTGTTGGAATGACCATTTTTGCGGCTAAAATTTACCGTGTTGGCATTTTAATGTACGGAAAAAAAGTGAGCTATAAAGAACTCTGGAAATGGCTAAAGTACAAGTAAAACATAGGGTTTCTATCTAAAATCATCTGGTAGGGATGCTCATTCATACCACTTTTTTACTACTTTTTTTTAACGGGCTGTTACTTAGTCATTGTTTTTAAAAGAGATTTACTACTTTTATGCGAACGTTTTAATTCATTAACTTTTTTTAATTTATTTTATGAGCACAACTTCCACTAATCAAGCTCAAAAGCATAATTATACACTACCTATAATTATGATGTTCGCGCTGTATTTTATGATAGCGTTTGTAACCAATCTCCAAACGCCGTTTGCCAACGTCGTAAAATCACAGTTTAACCTAGCCGACTGGCAGTCATTGCTCGGAAACCTAGCCAATTTTATTGCTTATGCTGTAATGGGTATTCCGTCTGGGTTATTATTGCAAAAACAAGGGTATAAAAATACTGCGCTAACCGCTGTAGCTGTTGGTTTTATTGGGGTTTCGGTTACTTTATTTTCGGGGTATATTGGAAGTTTTGCTATTTACCTAACAGGAGCATTTATCTCAGGTTTTTCAATGTGTTTATTAAATACTGTTGTAAACCCAATGCTTAACAGTTTAGGCTCTGACGAGAAAAAAGGCAACCAATTAAATCTATTTGGAGGAGTTTTAAACTCAACAGGTGGAACTATTGCTCCAATCTTTGCAGGTATTTTAGTTGGTCAAATTGCTAAACCACAAATATCAGATGTTAGCCCTGCATTATATGTTGGTATGGCTATTTTTGCACTTACATTCATTGTATTATCTTTTGTACAAATTCCAAATCCAAACATTGTAAAAGACGCCCCAAAAGAAAAACACTCACACAGCGCACTATCTTTCCGACATTTCAAATTTGGTATCATTGCCATTTTCCTTTATGTTGG
>JAYVSA010000153.1:0-4740 GCA_043775765.1 Breznakibacter sp.
CCGGTAAGCGCTATGTTTTTGGGGATTGGGCACGATCCCAACGCCAAGATGTTTCGTGGATTGATCGATTTGGACGACGACGGTTACATTCGCACCACCGACCAGGTGTTTATTCCACAGCTACCTTATGCTTTAGATGCATTGGAGCCTTACATTTCTAAAACAACATTAGAATTTCATTATGGTAAGCATCATCTTACTTATGTGAATAACTTGAATAACCTGATTCCAGGCACAAAATTCGAAAATCTATCACTCGAGCAAATCGTAAAGGAGTCGGATGGTGGTATTTTTAACAACTCGGCTCAAATTTGGAATCATACATTCTACTTCGAGACTTTCTCAGCCTCTGCTTCAAAAGCTCCTAAAGGTGCACTTGCCGATGCCATTAACGCTTCATTTGGCTCATTAGAGGCTTTCAAAGAAGCTTTTAACAAGGCTGCTGTTACTCTTTTTGGCGCAGGATGGGCTTGGCTTGTTAAAACCGCTGATGGCAAACTAGAAATTGTTCAAACGAGCAATGCGGGTTGCCCACTTAAAGATGGCAAAACACCTCTTTTAACATGCGATGTTTGGGAACATGCTTATTATATCGACAAGCAAAACTTAAGAGCTAAATATGTTGAAGATTTTTGGAGTGTTCTTGACTGGAATGTGGTTGAAAAACGCTTTTAATCATTGCAAAGAGTTCTAAATTCTACTTAAAACAATAAAATCCATCTCCAATTAATTTTGGAGATGGATTTTTATTATTTACGCCTTCCAATCAATGAAAATGGAAAATTCACTCTTTAAATAGAGAGGATGAACACATTCCCTTGAAAAAAATAGCTATTTTTACGCCCTAAATCAATAAATGGTAGAGATGCACCATAAGTATGAAGATGAGGATTTTGAGCCAAAAGGCTACCTCAAAAAAGAGATTTATAACAGCGAGGCTACAAAGAAAATAGCTCAAGAATACTCAAAAATAATCACTCATTTGGGCGAAGATATTTCTCGTGAAGGTCTGGAGAAAACGCCAGAAAGGGTTGCCAAGGCAATGCAATTTCTCACTCAGGGCTACAACATTAATCCCGAAGAGATTATTCGCTCGGCCATGTTTCAAGAAGATTATCAGCAAATGGTAGTTGTAAAACAAATTGAACTCTTCTCAATGTGCGAACATCATCTATTGCCTTTTTTCGGACAAGCCCACGTGGCCTACATTCCACGTCATCATATTACTGGACTTAGCAAAATAGCACGCGTGGTAGAGGTTTTCTCTCGCCGCTTTCAGGTGCAAGAACGTCTTACTACACAAATAAAAGAGTGCATTCAAGATACACTCAATCCATTGGGGGTTGCAGTCGTTATTGAAGCTCAGCACATGTGTATGCAAATGCGTGGCGTGCAAAAACAACACTCTGTAACAACAACATCCGATTTCACGGGAGCTTTCCTTAAAAACCAGGCCACTCGTTCCGAATTTTTTAATATTATTGGTTCAAGCTTGCATTAAAATTAGTATCAACCTTAATAATTATATCTATGAAAAAATTAGCTTTAATAATTATTCTAGCAACCTTTGCCTATAAAGCAAATGCCATTGGTGGAATTCAACTTGGTGTAAAAGCGGGCATAAACTCAACACACTTTACCACTTCTAACTACAACGCAAGTAGCGTTACATTAAATAACATTGCCGAAGATGCAAAAAACGGTTATTCCCTTGGCGTTTACGCAAGACTGCCAATAACCCAACGTTTACGCTTCCAACCAGAACTTTATTACATTAGCAAAAATGGTAGCTCCGACTTTACACAAAACGGAGTTCCAACTATTTCAAACGTAGAAGTCCAGTCGTGGGATATACCGTTGCTTTTAAACCTATCTGTTATTAACATTAAAGTGGCCGACATATACATTTTAGCAGGCCCCGTAGTATCTTTCTTGAGCAACCCTACGACAACAAACCTTTCAGAGAACTATGCTTCTGCGGCATGGAACTTACAAGCAGGCGTGGGTGTCGAAATTTGGAAATTCAACCTCGATACTCGTTACGAATGGGGTTTAAGTAACCTGAGTAAAGGAACCACAGGCGCACCTGACTTAACTAGAAAAAGCAATTCACTACAAATCAACCTATCGTACAAACTATTTTAAGAGGTAGAAGACCAAAGAGAAGAGCCCACTCGCGAATATGTGAGTGGGCTCTTTTGTAATAATAAAACAACTAAATTCCAATAAAAAGGGAACCAATAACAACTGGTTCCCTTTTCAAGAATATATATATATTGGGTAAGAATGTACTCTTACATCATGCCACCCATTCCGCCGCCACCCATTGGAGGCATAGCAGGAGTATCCGATTTCTCTTCGACTAAAACACATTCAGTAGTTAAGAACATGCCCGCAATAGATGCAGCATTTTCAAGCGCCACACGAGTTACTTTTGCAGGGTCAATAACGCCAGTTGCAAAGAAGTTTTCATAAACATCGGTACGAGCATTATAGCCAAAATCACCTTTGCCTTCTTTAACTTTTT
The DNA here is from genome assembly GCA_043775765.1 of Breznakibacter sp. Classification (GTDB taxonomy): domain Bacteria; phylum Bacteroidota; class Bacteroidia; order Bacteroidales; family Marinilabiliaceae; genus JAGPHP01. Next base: position 2,528 of record JAYVSA010000153.1, read on the forward strand.
GCACTACCACAGCACCTTCTTTGCCAGCATTAGCAACAATTTGACGCAATGGCTCTTCAATAGCACGTTTTACTATTTCAATACCAGTGGTTTCATCTTCATTATCGCCAGTTAAGCCTTCAAGGGCTGCAATCGCACGAATATACGCCACACCACCACCAGGAACAATTCCTTCTTCCACAGCAGCGCGTGTTGCACTTAAAGCATCATCTACACGGTCTTTCTTTTCTTTCATTTCAACCTCAGAGGCAGCACCAACATAAAGAACCGCAACACCGCCCGCTAATTTAGCCAAACGCTCTTGTAGTTTTTCTTTATCGTAATCGGATGTTGAATTTGCAATTTGAGCCTTAATTTGAGATGCACGAGACAAGATATCTTCTTTAGAACCAGCACCATTAACAATGGTTGTATTCTCTTTATTGATTGAAACTTTTTCAGCACGACCAAGAACATCAAGGGTAGCATTTTCAAGCTTTAAACCTGTTTCATCAGAAATAACAGTTCCTTTGGTAAGGATCGCTAAATCTTGTAACATCTCTTTTCTTCTATCACCAAATCCAGGAGCCTTAACGGCTGCCACTTTCAATGACCCACGTAAACGGTTAACCACTAGCGTTGTAAGCGCTTCGCCATCAACATCTTCTGCCACTATTAATAACGGACGACCACTTTGAGCTGTTGCTTCAAGAATAGGAAGCAAATCTTTCATGGTAGATACCTTTTTATCGGTAATTAAGATAAATGGATTATCTAAATCAACCTCCATCTTCTCTGTATTGGTAACAAAATATGGAGAGATGTAACCACGATCAAACTGCATACCTTCAACAACTTCAACAGTTGTCTCAGTACCTTTTGCCTCTTCTACCGTAATAACACCCTCTTTTCCAACTTTCTCCATTGCCTGAGCAATAAGAGCACCAATTGTAGCGTCGTTGTTAGCCGATATTTTTGCAACTTGTTCTATCTTCTCATTATGTGTTCCAATGGCTTGCGATTGCGCTTTGATGCTCTCAACAACTTTGGCAACAGCTTTATCGATACCGCGCTTTAAATCCATTGGATTTGCACCAGCCGTAACATTTTTCAAACCAACGGTAATAATAGATTGTGCCAAAACAGTAGCGGTTGTTGTTCCATCACCAGCATCGTCGCCAGTTTTAGATGCCACTTCTTTACACATTTGCGCTCCTAGGTTTGCATATGGATCTGAAAGTTCAATCTCCTTTGCAACCGTTACACCATCTTTTGTGATGTGTGGTGCACCAAACTTCTTTTCAATAACCACATTTCGACCTTTTGGACCAAGGGTTACTTTTACTGCATTAGCCAACTCATCTACCCCTTTTTTTAAAAGTTCGCGAGCCTCGATATTAAATTTTATCTCTTTTGCCATAACTTAAATAATTTACGCTTTTAATAATTAAACAACATAAAGAATGTCTGAATGTGAAATCAACAGATAGTCTACACCATCAATATTGAGTTCAGTACCAGCATATTTGCCATAAAGCACCACATTGCCTTCCGAAACTTCAATCGCTTCATCTTTCTTTGCAACACCTACTAAAATAACTTCTCCTTTAAGAGGTTTCTCTTTTGCTGAGTCTGGAATAATGATTCCACTGGCTGTTTTAAGTTCAGCTTCTTGAGCCTTTACTAAAACTTTTCCGGCCAAAACTTTTCCGCTTAATTTAGACATAGTATAATGAATATTATAGTTAAACTGATTAAAAAATATCACCATCTGCAAGTCAGAAATTATGCCAAAAAGGAATTCAACACATTTCAATATTATTTTCTGTCATAATTACATCATTCTCTACCAAACGAAAGCAAAAACAGCACAGAAGAGACTTGCTACAAGGAATTTATCTCCCTTTTGCAAACAAAAAATGTCAGTATATCAAACTGACATACTGACATTTTTTATAATACGATTTTCTAATTATTTCGCTGGCTGTTGAGCTGGAGCCTCTTTTGAAGCTGGTGCAGGAAAATTAGGTGTTTGTGTTTTTGGTAGCTGTACATTCTCAATTTGAGAGTCAATTAAAGACTGACGTCCTCTTGCAGCTTTTGGAAGTACCATTACCGACACAAAAGATAGTAACATAAGTGAAATGGCTAACGTCCAAGTTGCTTTTTCAACAAAATCGGTTGTTTTACGCACACCCATAAAGCTATTCGAGCCCGAGAAGTTTGACGCTAAG
>JAYVSA010000154.1:0-3052 GCA_043775765.1 Breznakibacter sp.
GTATCTCAATTTAATCATTCATAAGCAGTCGCAATACAGTGTTGTTGACAGTTGGCAGTTGACAGTTTGCAGTTGACTGAAACCGTTGAGTAATAGCACTGGAGTCTGGATACAGGAAACCTGGTACCGGTAAGCTTTTCGACTTAACCTTTGAGCTAAGCTCCAAAAACTGCCATTTTTGCACTATTTCCTGCATGGCATAATGATTGACATTCAGTTATGAATAATTAAATACTAACCTTAAATAAATCAATATTATGGGTAAAATAATCGGAATTGACCTCGGAACCACCAACAGCTGCGTATCCGTGATGGAGGGAAATGAACCTGTGGTTATTGCCAACGAAGAAGGACGTCGTACGACGCCGTCCGTAGTGGCATTTTTGAAAAATGGAGAGCGTAAAGTGGGTGATCCTGCTAAACGTCAGGCTATTACAAATCCGCACAAAACAGTTTATTCGATTAAGAGATTTATGGGATCGGGTTACGATGAAGTGCCGAAAGACATTGCTCGTATGCCGTATAAAGTGGTTCGTGGCGAAAACAACACACCTCGTGTTGAGATTGACGACCGCAAATATTCACCTCAAGAGATTTCTGCTATGATTCTTCAAAAAATGAAGAAAACAGCTGAAGACTATTTAGGTCAAGAGGTTACAGAAGCGGTTATTACTGTTCCTGCTTACTTCAACGATGCTCAACGCCAGGCTACTAAAGAAGCTGGTGAAATTGCTGGATTAAAAGTTCGTCGTATCATCAACGAGCCTACTGCTGCGGCATTGGCTTACGGTTTAGATAAGATGCACAAAGATATGAAAATTGCAGTTTTCGATTTAGGTGGTGGTACTTTCGACGTATCGGTACTTGAACTTGGAGATGGCGTTTTTGAGGTGAAATCGACCAACGGTGATACTCACTTAGGTGGTGATGACTTCGATGAAATTATTATTCACTGGTTGGCAGACGAATTCAAAAAACAAGAAGGCGTGGATTTGCAAAAAGATCCAATGGCTCTTCAACGTTTGAAAGATGCTGCTGAGAAAGCTAAAATTGAACTTTCTAGCTCTACACAAGCCGAAATCAACTTGCCATATATTATGCCAGTTGACGGTATTCCAAAACATTTAGTGAAAACATTAACTCGCGCTATGTTTGAGCAGTTAAGTGATTCATTAATTCAACGTACGCTTGAGCCATGTAAATTAGCATTGAAAGATGCTGGTATGACTCCAAAAGATATTGATGAAGTTATTTTAGTAGGTGGTTCTACTCGTATTCCTGCTATTCAGGCAATTGTAGAGAATTTCTTTGGCAAAAAACCGTCTAAAGGTGTAAACCCTGATGAGGTGGTTGCAGTAGGTGCAGCTATTCAAGGTGGTGTTTTGTCGGGCGATGTTAAAGACGTTTTGTTACTCGATGTAACACCTCTTTCACTTGGTATTGAAACAATGGGTGGTGTAATGACCAAGTTAATTGAGTCAAATACAACCATTCCAACTAAAAAATCAGAGACCTTCTCAACTGCTTCAGATAGTCAACCATCAGTAGAAATTCACATCTTACAAGGTGAGCGTTCAATGGCGCGCGACAACAAAACTATTGGTCGTTTTCACTTAGATGGTCTTCCACCAGCACCACGTGGTGTACCACAAATTGAAGTAACATTTGATATCGATGCAAATGGTATTCTTCATGTTGGAGCAAAAGATAAAGCTACAGGCAAAGAGCAAAGCATTCGTATTGAGGCTTCTTCGGGTTTATCTGATGCAGACATCAAGCGTATGAAAGATGAGGCTGCTGCTAATGCTGAGTCTGATCAAAAAGAGAAAGAGCGTGTTGATAAATTAAATCATGCTGATACTCTTATCTTCCAAACAGAGAAGCAGTTAGCTGAGTTTGGTGATAAATTGCCAGCCGATAAAAAAGGCCCAATTGAAGATGCTTTAGCAAAACTTAAAGTAGCTCATGCAGCGGCAGATATTGCTGGTATCGATGCAGCATCGGCAGAGTTGAACGCTGTTTTTCAAGCGGCTTCTCAAGAGATGTATAATGCTCAATCACAAGCAGGTGGCGCACAGTCGCAAGAAGCAGGAAGCTCTCAAACCAAAGGTGGTGATGAAGTTACCGATGTTGATTTTGAAGAAGTAAAGTAAAGACGAAAAACAAGGATTAATATCCATATTCAAAACGCTGTAAATACTTAATTTACAGCGTTTTTTTATTTTCTTTCCTCTCGTTATTTATTGTTTTTTATTGTTTTTTTCTTTATATTTGCTACATATTTGTAACACGTCTTAAATTAGGTTAAAGTGCGTCTTATAAATACTTATCAATACTTATATATTCTTAAAACGATTGATATGCCTAGTAGTAAATTTATCCTTCCAAAGAATTGTGAAATTTGCGGTAAGCAATTTAACGCTAAAACTATTTACTCTAAGTTTTGCTCCCTGAAGTGTTCCAAAGCTGCTTCATACAAAACTAAAGCTTTGTTGAAACAGGAAGAGAAACGCCAAGAATTAACCGCAAAAATTCCAGTTGACCGCCCATATATCACAATAACCGAAGCTGTTTTACTTTTCGGCATTTCAAGTGACACTATATACAGACAAATAAGAAAGGGTAAAATACCAGCCGTAAATCTTGGCGAGCGTTTAACCCGTATTAGTAGAGTGCATATAGAGGCGATGTTCCCTAAAGTTGAAATTGCAAAAACGCTACAACCTAAAGTAGTAAATCAGGAAATCAATTTTGATTCTGCTAATTGCTATACCATTGCTGAAATTTCTCAGAAGTTTGGAGTTTCACTTTCAACAGTTGATAAAACTATACGGAAAAATAGCATTCCCAAAAAGCAAATAGGAAAATACGTTTATGTTCCTAAAGTCGAGATTGACAGGATATTTTCAAGTAAATAATCCTTAACCCAATGAAAAAGAAACTCGCAAAAACCAAATGCACTGTGAAGCTTCGTAAATCTGATTATCATAACGAATGGTATTTGATACTTGAAAGCTATCCGGTTTTTAAAAACGGTTCAGATAAACCTCAA
>JAYVSA010000155.1:0-8405 GCA_043775765.1 Breznakibacter sp.
TAGAAGCCGAAATAATTACCCAAGAATCATACTCTACCCTGTTAGATAAAAGCCACATTCTATTTTTTGGTAATGGTGCCGAAAAATGTACCGAAACAATTATTCATCCCAATGCACACTATATTCACGGCATTGTTCCCCTGGCATCCGATATGCTCGCACTTGCAGAAGAGTCATTCGCCCAAAAGAAATTTGTAGATATAGCTTACTTTGAACCATTTTACTTAAAAGAGTTTATGGTAAGTTTGCCAAAAAATAAAGTGTTGTAATTTACCCTCGTAATAGAATTGAAAATCATCGAACGAAGGTGAGATAATTCTATTGCGGATTCTGGTTTAAACATTATCAAACAAAAAGAGACGGTTTTTTAGGCCGTCTCTTTCTGTTACTATATGAGGTTAAAATTATACCGCATTAATAAGATAAAAATTCTTTTTCCCTTTTTGAACCAGCAAGAACTGGCTATTAATAAGCCATTGAGCATCAATCAAAGCATCTACCGTTTCAATTTTAAGTTTGTTAATGCTCACTCCGCCCGCATCTACAGCACGACGAAACTCGCCTTTCGACGGAAATACCTGACTCTCCACAGAAAGCAAATCAACCGCAGTAATGCCTGCTTGTATTTGTTCTTTTTTTACATCAAACTGAGGCACTCCCTCAAAAATAGATAACAGTGTTTCGTTGTCCATTTTGGTAATCGTTTCATTCGTGCCCTTGCCAAAGAGAATTTGCGATGCTTCCACAGCAAAATTGTAGGCTTCTTCACCATGAATCATAATGGTTACTTCTTGCGCCAATCGGCGTTGAAGCGCTCTAAGATGTGGTGCTTCGGACTGTTCAACTACCAATGCCTCAACTTGTTCTTGTGTTAAAATGGTAAATATTTTAATGTAACGCTCAGCATCGGCATCAGTGGTATTAAGCCAAAACTGATAAAATTTATAGGGCGATGTTCTCATCGGATCGAGCCAAATATTGCCCGATTCTGTTTTCCCAAACTTACCTCCATCGGCCTTGGTTATGAGCGGACACGTCAGCGCAAACGCTTCTCCGCCAGTTTTTCGGCGAATAAGTTCCGTTCCAGTAGTAATATTGCCCCACTGATCTGAACCTCCCATTTGAAGTTTGCAATTGTAGTTGTTGTAAAGATGTAAAAAATCGGTTCCTTGTACAAGCTGATAGGTAAACTCAGTAAAAGATAATCCCGAATTAGAATCTCCAGAAATCCGTTTCTTCACCGAATCTTTCGACATCATGTAATTAACGGTTATATGCTTACCAATATCACGAATAAAATCAAGAAAAGAGAAGTTCTTCATCCAATCGTAATTATTAACCATTTCAGCCTTGTTCGGGGCATCGGTGGTAAAATTGAGAAAATGACTCAACTGCTTTTTCAAAGCCTCTTGGTTAGCATGCAAAGTCGACTCATCGAGAAAATTCCGTTCTTGCGATTTGCCCGATGGATCGCCAATCATACCTGTTGCACCTCCCACCAAAACAATTGGACGATGACCTGCAATTTGAAAATGCTTGAGCATCATTACCGAAACAAGATGGCCAATATGAAGTGAGTCCGCAGTGGGGTCAATTCCCACATAAGCTGATGTCATCTCCTTTTTAAGTAACTCTTCAGTACCTGGCATTATATCGTGGATCATTCCTCTCCACTTAAGTTCTTCTACAAAGTTCATTATCTGAATCTTATTTAATTTACTACACACGTAATTTGTTTGACACCTCTTTTTCAAGGTAATCGAATTGCAAAAATGGGAAAACAGTTTCGGCAATCTTACTTACAGGCTTATAACAAAATGAATTAGCTTTTGTCTCCTCTGAAATAAAATTATAACTCCCAGTAAATGAATTAAAAACGGCGAACATTACGCTAATAACAAAAAGCGCTTTAACACCTCCAAAAATGGCGCCCATCAATCGGTTTAAAAATCCTATTTTAAGCGATTCTATAAATCCATTTACAATCTTGGCCAAAATCATGACTAAAATAATGATAGTCAGAAATATAATTAAGAAGCTAACCGTTTCAACAATAGATGGCTTAAAATAGTCTTTTAATACTCGTGCCAAGAAGCTCGAAAATTTTGCCGCCGTATACAATCCTAAAACCAACCCAATAATTGTTGCCAATTCGGTTACAAAACCATTACGAAACCCTTTAAAGGCAGCTAAGCCAACCAATGCCAAAACAACAATATCGATATAATTCATTTCCCGACAATTTTGGTTTTAAAGGTGCGAAATTACAATTTTACGGCGTGGTTTATAATATTTATTCGAAAAGATTGCAAATTATAGAATTTTGGAACAAAACTCATCTCGAAAAGCCTCATTAACTTGTGCTAAAGGCATATTTATAACAATTCCAAGATCCAATTCACATCTTCTAAAAACAAATGCTAAAGTTTAGTTAAAACAACGAAATACGAGCAACTTAACTACGGAAAAATCGTTCTAATAAAAACGTTAAAATGGATTCATTATGAGAAAGTTCGGTTTTATTTTTTCGGTGCTTATAGTTGGTTTATTTGCATCGTGTTCAAAAGATACGAGCACAACCAACCAAGATTTGTATACCCCAACGGCATCGGATGCCACCGCAACGGCAACACTTGCCGATTTGCAACAGGGAAAAGCTCTTTATATGGCTAACTGTGGTAGTTGCCATGGACTTTACTCGCCCGATGCACACTCGGCTTCTAACTGGACTGGCATCATCTCAAATATGGCTCAAAAAACACAATTAACCAGTTCGGAAGTAACTCTGATTTCAAAATATTTGAAACGGGGCAAATAGACTTGCTTATACTATTCCTCATTTAAAATTACATCAAACTCCTTTTGAGGCATAAAATTAAGCTTTTTCCAATAGTAAACTTTTTCGTCACCCTTAATCACCATAGAATCAGGCGGATATGAGAAGGTTTTTATTTGCAAATGAGCTGGTGCTGTAAAGGAGTATATTGCCTTATGAAGTGGTTTTCCCCAGCTCTGGGTAGATGTTATAATGTAACTGTTTTTTGTTGCTCTTTTTTGTCGATATTGAATATTTAAATCTAATGTATCGTTGGGTAACATTTGTAGATTGAAGAAAATTGCTCTCTTTTCTGTTTTAAATGGAACCTTTTGTAAAGCATTAAGATCAGTAACATTAATTAAGTCAATACTATCTGTTTGAGAGGCAAATGGGAACCCTATAATTTGATTCACATCGCCAGCCGACCAGTTACGAAAAGAGTATATTCCATTAATATAGAAATAGTTGCTATCAATTGAAAAATCGATGTGCTCTTCAAAAAACGAAACCCTATTTTGGGCTACCATTTGTGATGAAATTGTAATAAGTAATAATAAAAAGAACCTCATTATCTATTAATTAGAACTTTGGTAGAGGAGTATTTTTTATTGTTTACAACTAGATTGACAATGTATGTCCCATTTTTAATATTAGCTGGTAAATCAATTTTACCATTATTGTTGCAAATCGTATATACGGCAATTATTTGACCCTCTAAATTTAATACCTCTAAAAGAGATGTAGCAGACCTTACGGGAATTTCAATTTCATAATTGATAGACAAATCCTTTACTGGATTGGGAAATATCTTTATAATTGATTCGGCTTCTTCTTGAATTTCATTGATGCTATTGTGAGCAAAATTGATTAAGTGAATATCTGCCGTTACTACCGAATTAGGATCCATGTCAATCTCTATAGGTGTAATAGCCCATGTTTGGGAAGTTGGAACTGCCATTGCAGTGATGGTGGAGAATTTTGCTCTATTCGCAAAAAGATATGTTGAGTAGGAGCCATCTGCCTTAGGTGAGAATTTTCTCGGATTGTCGGGAAATTCTAACAATAGTGACATATCGGTTATCAGCTTATTATTTGCATCGTATATGTTACCTTTAATTGTGCCATACATTCCTGTAGAGTCGCAATTTAAACCAAATCCTGGCGAGTTGTCTAAGCTAAAGTGGGAAATATCAATTGAATATATCCCACACTCCCAGCGTATTTCTTGTTTGTCCAAGTAACCACAGTAATAGAATGGAATGACGGATATCGATTGTCCTACTTTAGGCGCTTTTATAATTGAATTTGGATAATTTCCGAAAGCAACTTCTGTTGGCGATGAACCGTAAGACACACCTCCAAAATAACTAAAAACCTCGATTTTGTCTCCTAAAGGATTAATAGATAAATTTGATAACATGCTGTCATTTCGTAACACAATATAGCCAAATGAATTACCATTTGTTGCGTTTATGTTTTTCCATTTTGCACTTCCAGTTGATGATTTAATTGTTATGCTATCTACTATTGTTGATATATCATCTCCCGAACGAAGAAGTTCAATAACCCAGTCTCCCTTTGCATCAAAGGCAAATTCGGTTACATGATAAAATGGAGGTACTAAAGGGTTGGCTTTAAGAGCGGCAAAAAATGTAATTGCACAGATAAATAGTAGTATTTTTTTCATAATTGTTTGGGAATTGTAGATATTATAAATTCATTTTAAAATCTAAAAGTACGAATAATACCGAACAAAAAAAGAATCTGATTAATTACTAGTTTAATCAGTCAGTTATCTACAAAAAACACTGTTTGTGGCCGTTTTATCAAAACAAAAACCCCACCTAGAATAACCTAGATGGGGTTTTTAACTTATTTTAAACCAATAATTAGTCGGCTAATTTTGCTGCTAAGAACTCACGGTTCAAACGAGCGATGTTTGTTAATGAAACGCCTTTAGGGCACTCCACTGCACAAGCACCTGTGTTGGTACAGTTACCAAAACCTAACTCATCCATTTTAGCTACCATTGCTTTTGCGCGACGAGCGCCTTCAACTTTTCCTTGTGGAAGAAGTGCTAATTGGCTCACTTTTGCCGAAACGAATAGCATTGCCGATCCGTTTTTACAAGCTGCCACACAAGCACCACAACCAATACAAGAAGCGGCATCCATAGCTTCGTCTGCTGCTACTTTAGAGATAGCAATAGCATTAGCATCGGGTACACCACCTGTTGAAACCGATACGTAACCGCCAGCTGCGATTAACTTATCGAAAGCGCTACGGTCAACCATTAAATCCTTGATAACTGGGAAACCAGCCGAACGCCAAGGTTCAATGGTGATGGTTTGGTTGTTGCTAAATTTACGCATGTGTAACTGGCAAGTTGTAACCAACTCATCAGGTCCATGAGGACGGCCGTTGATGTAAAGCGAGCACATACCGCAAATACCTTCGCGACAGTCGTGGTCGAATGCTACTGGCTCCTTGTTTTCGTTAATTAATTGCTCGTTCATAACGTCCATCATTTCGAGGAACGAGCTGTCTGTAGCTATATTTGCAAGCTTAATGGTTTCAAAGAAGCCCTTTGTTGTAGGACCAGCTTGACGCCAAACTTTAACTGTTATATTAATTGATTTTTCCATACTATAATTTATAAATAGTGATTATTGAACTCTAAAAAGTGCTTTTGGCACCATCATCGTTATTCAACTTATCACTTATAATTACGTTCTGCTATCTTAACCACTTCATAATTGAGCTCTTCTTTGTGAAGTACTGGTTCTGAATTATCGCCAGTATATTCCCAAGCGGCAACAAATTTGAATTTGTCGTCTTGACGAAGTGCTTCACCCTCTGGAGTTTGATACTCTTCACGGAAGTGACCACCACAAGACTCTTCTCTCATAAGTGCATCGCGAGCCATTAATTCACCAATTACAATGAAGTCGGCCAAACGGCTAGCTTTTTCAAGCTCAACGTTCATACCTTCCAATGAACCTGGAATTTTCACATTCGACCAGAACTCTTTTTTAACGGTCTCGATTTTTTCGATAGCTGTTTGTAAGCCTTCTTTAGTGCGACCCATACCTACAAAGTCCCACATTACTAAGCCAAGCTCTTTGTGTAAGCTATCTACCGAACGCTTACCTTTAATAGCCAATAACTTAGCAAATTTCTCAGCAACAGCTTTGTCAGCCTCGTCAAACTCCTTCTCGGTAGTTTTCATGCGAGGAGTAGCCAACTCTTTAGAAAGGTAGTTTTGAACTGTGTAAGGAAGAACGAAATAACCATCGGCCAAACCTTGCATCAATGCCGAAGCACCTAAGCGGTTAGCACCGTGATCAGAGAAGTTAGCTTCACCAGCACAGAAAAGACCAGGAATGGTTGTTTGCAAATCGTAATCAACCCAAATACCACCCATTGTGTAGTGGATAGCTGGATAGATCATCATTGGTGTTTTATATGGATTTTCGTCAACGATTTTCTCATACATTTGGAAAAGGTTGCCGTATCCTTCTTTGATTTTATCTTCGCCTTTGCGGTCGATAGCTGTTTTGAAATCAAGATAAACCGCTAAGCCTGTGTTACCAACGCCAAAACCAGCATCGCAACGCTCTTTTGCAGCACGAGAAGCTACGTCACGAGGAACTAAGTTACCAAAAGCAGGGTAACGACGCTCTAAGTAGTAATCTCTTTCGTCTTCAGACAAATCGGTTGGTTTCTTTTTACCAGCACGGATTGCTTCAGCATCTTCTTTCTTTTTTGGAACCCAGATGCGACCATCGTTACGAAGTGACTCAGACATAAGTGTTAACTTAGATTGAGACTCGCCGTGAACAGGAATACAAGTTGGGTGAATTTGAGCAAAACAAGGGTTAGCAAAAGCAGCACCTTTCTTATAAGCGATAACAGCAGCCGATCCGTTAGAACCCATTGCGTTGGTTGAAAGGAAGAATGCGTTTCCGTAACCACCAGTAGCAATAACTACAGCGTGAGCAAAGTGGCGTTCTGTTTTACCAGTAACCAAGTTACGAGCAATGATACCGCGAGCTTTACCATCAACAATTACAAGCTCCACCATTTCAGAACGAGTGTGAAGAGCAACTGTTTTTTCGTTTACTTGGCGCATTAACGCTTGGTAAGCACCTAAAAGTAACTGTTGACCAGTTTGTCCTTTAGCATAAAAAGTACGAGAAACCTGAGCACCACCAAAAGAACGGTTATCAAGTAAACCACCGTATTCACGTGCAAAAGGTACACCTTGAGCCACACATTGGTCGATGATGTCGTTACTCACTTGAGCCAAACGGTAAACGTTAGCCTCACGAGCACGGTAGTCACCACCTTTTACAGTATCGTAAAACAAACGATAGATAGAGTCACCATCATTTGGATAATTTTTAGCCGCATTGATACCACCTTGAGCAGCAATAGAGTGCGCTCTACGTGGAGAATCTTGAATAGTAAAAGCCTTCACATTGAAACCCATTTCACCAAACGAAGCCGCAGCAGACGCACCCGCTAAACCTGTACCCACCACAATAATGTCGAGTTTACGTTTGTTAGCTGGATTTACTAATGCTTGGTGATTTTTATAGTTGTCCCACTTTTGATCCATCGGACCAGCAGGGATTTTAGCATCTAATTTTATCATATTCTAAAGAGTTTATAAGATTTAGCAATTTTGGTAAAACAAATATTGCAAAATAGCTATTAACGAGAAACCAAGGCCGATAACCCAAGCAATTACAGAACCAATGATGGTAAAACGTTTTTTCCAAACATCATTGCTAAATCCGGCTGTTTGAAACGATGACCAAATTCCGTGCGATAAGTGAATGGCTAAACCAATAGAACCAACCACATATAATGCAACGACCCACAATTCGCCAAAAGTGGCGTTTACAAGGGCATAAGCATTTTCAACATGAGTTGGGACACCAGCAATATCCATCTCTTTACCTGCAAGAAGATCACTCCCTGTAATTTTCATCTTCACCCAAAATTGAGCAATATGAACCACTAGAAATGCTGCCATAGTAATACCCAAAACCAACATGTTCTTAGAAGCCCAAGAAACGCCCGTTGTTGCATTACCCGATGCATATTTACTAGCACCACGAGCCTTTTGATTTTGGCTGGTTAAAATAAAAGCATACACAATATGAATAATAAATCCTAAACCTAAAACTGGCTCAACCAATCGAATAAGAGGATTTGTTTTCATAAAATGTGCCGCAGCATTAAACATCTCGCCACCATCGTGCAACAACAAAAACGAGTTGAGCGTTAAGTGAATAAGAAGAAACGAGACTAAGAAAAGACCACTGATACTCATAATCAGCTTCTTTCCAATCGAAGAACAAAGAAGGTTACCCATAAAATTAAAAATTTATTATACTGAATTAAAGTCACTTAGTTTGAAATGCGAAATTAGTTCATATTCCGCTATTTAAAAAGCCAAAATTAGACATTTCGTTAATTAAAATCATTCTAAAAAAGAATCAATTTTTCTGTTATAAAGCAGATTAAAAAACTTAGTAATGAACCTACCTATTACATCATTAAATAAGCCACACTTTCA
>JAYVSA010000156.1:0-3294 GCA_043775765.1 Breznakibacter sp.
TTTTCGAGGTTGTAAAAGCCTGAAAGGTATTTTTCTAAAACATTGAAAATTAGCATTTTATAGCCTGTGTCTTCGCTTAGTAGTTTATTCTCTTTTTTAATCTGTTCAAACGCTCCTTCTAGCGCCTTTTTTTGATTGGGTTTAGACCAAATTAGCTTTAAAACCTCTTCAGAAATCTCCTCGTTTTGGTTGTTCTCATAGAGTAACTCCATTGCCTTATGAAATATCAAGCCAATGATTCTATTATCAAACTCCTCAGTAACGTCATCAATCTCTTGTAGTTTTAGAATTGAGCCAAAATAGTAGCTTAATTTGCATTGAAAATACTTCTCTAGACTTGTTGGATATATTTCAAATTTATCGCTCTCTAAGTGGTTGTTTATGAGTTTCTTCGTGGCCTCATCTTTCATAATGGTAATGGTGTGCTCGGAGGCGTGCTTGGGCAATGTTTCGATACCAACTTTGTAGGTAACATCGCTAAATTGATATTTAATTTGGTAAAGAAAACGGCTCATTTCATTGGCCGATGACTCTGAAGAGGCTGTAGAATAGACCAAATTAACGTTCTCGGCACGGCTTATTAAGCGAAAGAAGTAATAGGCAAATATTGAGTCGCGGTGTTCAACGGTTGGCATTGCATAGCCTTTGCGTAAGTTGTAAAGAATGAAACTGTTTGGACGCGAACTCTTTGGAAAAACGTTTTCATTAAGACTTAATATAACGAGGTTTTTGAAGTCGAGAGCTCTTGTTTCCATAATTCCCATAACCTGAACTCCTTGTAGAGGTTCACCAGCAAATGGAACTGAAATTCTTTGAGTTATCTTATTATAAATTCTGAGCCATGTTGTGTCGTCTATGGCTATTTCTTTTGTTTGAAGGATGCCGTTAATTCGGTTTATGGCCTTAAAATGATGATAAATAAACTCTTTGTCGAGTTTGGGTAATTTCTCTTCAACTTGGTAAAGAAAATTGAGCAAGTTGAGCAAATATTCCGAAATAGGTAAATTATCGCTATTCAGTACCATTCGGATAAATAGCGTTGCCGAGGAGTTCTTGTCATCTTTTTCGGTTTCAGCAAGAAGAAAGTTCTTTGATACTCGAACGATATTCTCTTTAAGTATCTTATTTTTAATCTCTTGAACTACCTTTATCTCATCAAAACTGGCAAATAGTTGATGGTCGAAAATTGGTAAAATATTCTTGTAATAGTAGGTTGTATCGGTGCTTGAAACTTGTTTATTCTTATTTAATAGGATTAGTTGGCTAATTAAGGCTGTAATAGAGCTGTTTTTGAGCGGATAACCCATCGTGATGTTAATCTTATCGAACGCTTCAGGAATTGAGTACAATGTGGGCAAAAGCAGGTTCTCGTCGGCCAATATTACGCCTATTTCAATTGGGTCATTTTTTTCAGCCTTAGCAATCTTCTCAAGTTCGTAATATACTATTTGTGTTTGTGTGGCGTTAGAAGCAACGGCGGTAATAGAAATATTCGGTTTTTTACCGCTTTCATATTGTGGAATATCCCAATTTTCGGGAGCAGGAAAGGCTTTTAGATTCTCTACGATGTATTTTCCACCAATGTTGCCCGAGTTTATTAAATAGGGCGAATAGTCCCAAAAAAAATCGGCTACTCCTTGATTTTTAAGATATTCAAAGAGTTTTATTTCACATTTATTGAGTGCATTAAAACCGATAAAAACTAACTTCTGACTTTTTATTTCCAATCCATCTTTAGAAATAATTTTTTTTGCTATTTCACGCTGTATAAGTCCCTCGTATCCAATGTTTTTCTCTATTAGCTTCTTTCTAAAGTCAGCATATAAATTTGGTAATTGTGTAAATATTGAGTTAAATGAGATGGCTTCTTGTTCGTTATTGTTTGTTGTTACTTTGGGATTGAAGTTTTTCCAAAAGTTTGCAATTGTTTCTTTTTGATTATCAGACAAATAAGAATAATTTGTATCTGTTAAATCGTTGATGTCTTGGATGTTGGTAAAGAGATCTTTTGCGTTAACCAAGTATTTGTCAATATCATCAAAATCGGCTAAAAGGGTATCTCCAATCTGGTAAAAAATATCAAACGAGGCAGTGTTTAGTGGATTCGATTTGTAAACGTCATACAAATCAAAAATAAGTTGTAGGTTATCAGCTGTTTCTAAGCCACTTATCTCTTCACAAAAGGCTTCTAAACTCTTAATCTCTGGCAAGAAAATAGCATCATTGTTTAACTTTATAATCTCGGCAAGGTACTTTTGAAAAAATAAACCTGCTCTTCTGCCAGGAAAAACAAAACAAATCTTGTTTAATTTGGTTTTATATTGCTGGTAATAGTATTGTGCAATAGAATTTAGAAACTGTTCCATTATTTATGATAATTGATTATCGCTTTCAAATGTATTATTTTTTCGTTAAGTTTGAGTATCGACAAATCATTATAGCGGATAATTTATAGATTCTGCTTGCACAAGTTTAATCGCTATCTGAAAAAACAAACAAAATATTTATGGATAAATTTTCTTATGTTGGGAATAGTGAAATTGAGGTAATTGAGGCTCTTTATTTAAAGTACAAGTCAAATCCTGATGAGGTTGATGAGAGCTATCGTAATTTCTTCAAGGGTTTCGATTTTGCCCGACAAAGTTATTCAATTGATGCCATTGTTGGTGAGCAAGTGAACAAGGAGTTTCAGGTAATTAACCTTATTCAAGGATATCGTCAAAGGGGACATCTTTTTACTAAGACAAATCCTGTGCGTACGCGAAGAAAGTATTTTCCAACGCTTGATATTGAGAACTTTGGGTTAGCTCAATCGGATTTAGACGTTGTATTTCAGGCAGGTAATGAAATTGGTATTGGGCCATCAAAATTGTCTGTCATTATTGAACATCTTACAGAAACTTATTGTAAATCAGTAGCTGTTGAGTATTTGTATATGCGTACGCCAGAGTTGGTTAACTGGTTGCGCGAGAAAATGGAGAGTCGAAGAAATACGATGTTATTTTCTAATGAGCGTAAATTGCGTATCTACAACAAATTGACTCAAGCAGCTGGTTTCGAGTCTTTTATTCATCGTAAATTTGTTGGACAAAAGCGCTTTTCGCTTGAAGGATCGGAATCTTTAATACCTGGTTTAGATGCTCTTATTCACAAAGGAGCAGAATTGGGCGTTGAAGAGTTTGTATTTGGAATGGCGCATCGTGGACGATTAAATGTGCTTGTAAATACACTCGAAAAACCGTATCGCAACATTTTTAAAGAGTTTGTTGGGGGAGAATATGCCGATGGAATCTC
>JAYVSA010000157.1:0-2774 GCA_043775765.1 Breznakibacter sp.
CATACCTTACGGGAACTAAAAATAGCTACTTCGCATTTGCAAAATCATGGAAGGGAGTGGGTAATTTTGCCATTGGTTTAAATTATCTCAATTATGGAGAGTTTGATGGATACGATGAAACTGGGTTGCAACAGGGCACGTTTACAGGGAGTGATATGGCTGTTTATTTGCAAAATGCGCGTAAGCTTTCTCCACATTTCTCTGGTGGATTAACCATTAAACCAATATTTTCACACTTAGAGAGTTATACGTCTAATGCGTTAGCCACAGATATTGCCTTTAATTTTAATACTCTCGACCATCTTACCTCTGTTGGAGTTGTGTTGCAGAACTACGGGCGTCAATTCTCGAATTATGACAACAGTTCGCTCAATACTTTTACGCCTAACTTGTCTGTTTGTGTTTCCCAAAAGTTCGCTCATGCACCGGTCCGGTTATTGCTCACGTTTCAGAAACTCAATACGTGGGATTTAACTTATGAGCTTAAAAATACCCAAACAGGTGCTACATTAAATAGCGATAACGCCAATTTCTTGCGACATGTTGTAATAGGAGTGGAATTTACACCCTCGCGTAATCTTTATATAGATTTCTCCTTCAATGGACAAAAAAGGTACGAGCTAACCTACGCAGAACGAACTTCAATTGTGGGTTTTGCTGGTGGTTTTGGCTTTCGTGTTAAGCAATTTAAGTTTGGTTACGCTGTTGGGTTTTACCACTTAAGTTCTACGGCTCACTTCTTTAGTTTAACCGCCAATTTGGGGCAGTTTGGCATTTCTCGGAGCAAGTCAGTAACGCAATAGAAATAAAAAGCGACCACTCTTTTCCGAATGATCGCCTCAAAACCAAAAATAACTCTAAACTATGCTTTTTCGAGTAGTTCAATAATATACTCGTTTAACGATAATCCTTTTTTACTTGCCAACTTAACTAGTTTTTCATGCAAAGGCTTGTCTATAGCACAATTGAGCTTACCTGTATAAGTTGCCTCGCTTTTAGAAATGAAACTATCTACTACCTTATGAAAATCTTCTGTTAGGTTCGTGTGTGAATCTCCCTCAAACGTCACCTCCTCATTAACATTCATAAGTTTACCCACAAATTTCTCTTCTTTCGACAGAAATTGAACCGACCCAACAAAACCCTTATACGTTAAAACATCTTTCATAATTACCTTTTTTGAAAACTCTTTTCACAAATATATAGAAAGATATTGTTTTAGCAATCCTTGAGTCATCATATCTCTGTCTTTTTTTGTCAAATTATAGGCTCTTTTTATTTTCTATCAATCTGTTTCTTAATAAGATCTCAATCTTTACAACTTTTCATTAATACAATTTAAATATGGCTTCGTTATAGCAGTTGTACAATACGGTCTTGTTCCCAATTGCTTATACCACTTTAAATGATTGGGTTGCCATTACCTACAATCTTTTGCTCACGAGATGAATTAATTAATAATAATGAAGTAGTTTTGTTGTTTGAATAAAGCATCTGTTTTACATGATTTCTGTCCGTTTTTTCTTCGAGCAAAAAAGATATTTTGCTTCCGCGTTTTTGTATTCTTGTTTTAGCCTCATATTTAGTACATGGGTGACTTACATTCCTCGTATAGCTGAGAAGATTGGTATTACAGAGGGGCGTATAGGACAGGCAATTTTCTTTTCTGCCTTGGGTGCTTTTTTTATGATTCGAGTATGTAAATATTTTGTAGAAAAAGTAGGGGTTGGCAAATATACCTACTTTGCTTTAGTCGCTTACTGTATCTCTTTTTTTGGACCTTTTTTAGCTTTCAATTATTTCTCTCTTTGTGTGAGTTTGTTCCTTTTTGGAATGGCAAGCTCTTCCTTTGCCATTTCGCTAAATTCTCTTACTGCTACTATTGAAAAACAGGATGGTGTTTATGTCATGTCGGGAAGTCATGGCTTTTGGAGTTTAGGCGGTGTTATAGGAGCCTCTACGGGTAGTTTTATTGCCGCCTTTTTGCATAACCCTCTTTTGCATATCAGCGTGGTGGTAGGTATTGTTCTTGTTATACAGACGAGTTTACGATCTCACTACTTCTTTCGAAAAGAGGAGCATTTAATTGTTTCAAAGAATAAAAGTAAGAGCACGATTAAACCACTAATATTTATTGCGCTGGTAGGACTAATTATTGGGGTTTCAGAAGGTGCCATTGCTGATTGGAGCGCCTTGTATTTGAAGAAAATTATCTTTCTCGACGATAAGTTTATTGGATTTGGTTATGCAACGTTTGCTCTTGCCATGATGATTGGTCGTTTTACGGGAGATCAATTGAGTCAGAAACTTGGATCTTGGCAACTTATTACGTATTCTAGTTTTATCGGAATAATGGGTTTTTTGCTTGTTTTAATACTAAATCCTATTGTGTCAATATTAGGATTTTTTATTGTAGGAATAGGCTTTTCTGTTATTGTGCCAGAGGTTTATAGGCTGGCTTCCAATGTAAAGAGTGTTAAAACATCCGATGGTGTCTCGTTTATTGCTGCTACCTCCAATATTGGTTTTCTTGTTGGCCCTGCTTTGTTGGGGTTGGTGGCCGAGTTAAGGTCGTTGCATCTCAGTTTTATTGTTCTTACCTTATTTGTAACCATTGCCTTTTTTATTGCTTTTTGGAATAATCGAGTTTTAAGGAAAAATGAACTATTTGAATAAGAGTGTTCTGAACGACAGATGATTTTCTAAGTGATTTAGGAAAATAAGTGGTCAAAAAGCGTGTTGGTGACTCATTTTTAATAAATTTGCTCTCCCGA
>JAYVSA010000158.1:0-3954 GCA_043775765.1 Breznakibacter sp.
GGCGCGATCCTCAACGCGGTGCGGTCCGACAACCAGTCGAACATCCTGTCGACGCCGTCGATCATGACGCTCGACAATGTCGAGGCGCACATCCTCGTCGGCCAGGAAATCCCAGTTAAAAACCCTGACAACCGTGATTTCTTAACGCAAGAACTTACGGCAAAAGGCAATATGGAGTGGGGTTATGAGAATTTGAATGGTAAGACCTATCGTGTGGGTACTTTTGATCAACGTTTACTCATACCGCAAAAAGCAGGATCATTAACGGTTGCCTCTACGGAACTTGAATTCTTGATTCGTCAACGTGTTCAACGTCAGTCGAATAGTGTTTTTGATGAGTTCTTTGATGGCGGATATCGTACCATTAAAAAACGTGTGAAATCTAACAGCGTGGCCATTACCGTTAAGCCTATGCCAAGTGGTCAACCATCGTCGTTTTCTGGTATTACAGGTGAATTATCTATTGAGGCCTCCATTTCAAAAGCCGATGCAAAAACAAACGATGGCTTAACATACAAAATAACGTTATCGGGAACAGGAAATCATAAATTGGCAGAGGCTCCAAAAGTGAAGTTTCCAGGCGATTTTGAATCGTACGACCCCAAAATAAATACCAATATAACCACCTCGGCAACGGGAATGAAAGGGAGTAAGACGTTTGAATATTTAATTATTCCTCGTCATGCAGGTACATTTACTATTCCAGCGGTGGAGTTCTCTTATTTCAATCCATCAACACAACAATACAAAACACTATCGACCCAACCAATAACAATTAACGTTACCAAAGGTGTAGGCGATGATACGCAATCATCTACTGCTAATAGAGTTACGAGCAAAGAAGACATCAAGTTTATTGGAAAGGATATTCGTTTTATTAAACCAACCTCATCTCCTTTCCGTTCGGGAGGAAACTTCTTTTTCGGTTCGGCTCTTTTTATTGGTTTATACCTGCTTGCAATACTTCTTTTGGTGGGTGCATACTGGTTTTACCGTAAGCTGGAACATGAGAATGCCAATGTTCATTTGGTTAAAAAGAGTAAAGCCAATAAGGTTGCTGTTAAACGTTTGAAAACAGCATCTCTCTACTTGCAAAGCCGAGAAAAAGAGAAGTTTTACGATGAAGTTCTTAAAGCACTTTGGGGCTATTTGGGTGATAAGTTAAACTTGCCAGTTTCTGAATTATCGAAAGATAATGCCTCGGCTATATTAATGAAACATGGTGCTAGTGCCGAGTTAATAAAGGACTTTATGGCTGTGTTGGATACATGCGAATATGCTCGTTACGCCCCAGGTTCGGGAAGTGAAGAGATGGATAAGCTTTATGCAACCACACTCGAAACCATTGGTCAACTAGAGGGAAGAGTTAAATAAGAAGAGACTATTTTACATTAACAATTAATAAGAAACGTTTAGTATGAAACGGATTATTTTTCTCATAATAAGTTTTGTGGTTCTGTTAAACACAGTGTTTGGGCAGGACTCTCGATTTACCAAAGCCAATGCCCTTTTTCAGGATGGAAAATTTGAAGAGGCTAAAAGTGGTTATTTAGATATTCTCAAAACAGGTGTTCAAAGTCCGGAACTCTACTATAATTTAGGCAATGCTTACTATAAATTAGGTGAACTACCTTTTGCTATCATCAACTACGAACGTGCTCGATTGTTGTCGCCAAGCGATGAGGATATTAAAGCCAATCTCGATTTATCTAATAGTCAGATTGTGGATAAAATAACACCGCTTGGAGAGTTTTTTCTTGCAGGATGGATAACATCACTTCGCGATTCGAAAGACTCCGATAGTTGGGCTATATGGGCTGTTATTACATTTTTCTTGACTTTGGGGTGTATTGGCAGTTTCTTTTTTGTAAATAATAGTGTGGTAAAACGCGTGGCCTTCTCTGCGGGTATTTTGCTCTTGCTCATCAACATCTTCTCGTTTTCTTTTGCATCGGCACAAAAAAATAAGCTTACAAGCCACTCAAATGCTATTGTTTTTAGCCCAACGGTTACTGTAAAGAGTTCGCCCGATTTAACGGGTTCAGATCTTTTTATATTACATGAAGGAACTAAAGTTTCTATATTGAGAATGCTTGGTTCTTGGGCAGAGATTCGCCTAAAAGATGGTAATGTGGGTTGGTTACCAAAAGATTCATTTGAAGTTATTTGATTAAAATTATATGAGAATACTGTTTTCTAGTGCAGAGAGATTTTTAACAAGAATCTCTCTGCTTATTTTTATCCTTTTGCAAACAGCGGTTGGCTTTGCTCAAAGACCAGATAATTTAGAGCGAGTTGGATTAGCGCTGAAGGGTAGAATTATGGATTCATTTACCAATAAACCTATTGAGTTTGCAACGGTGGCTGTTTATCAGTTGTCCAATAATAAGCTTATTTCGGGTATTGCATCTGATGAAAAAGGTAATTTTTTTGTCCCAAATATTCCATCCAAAGATATTTACCTTACGGTAACTTTTATGGGATACACAACCCTTCGAGTGGACCAAATTCCTGCTCCACAACAAGGAGTTGTTAATTTGAAAAGTTTAAATTTGGCCTCTGCATCTCATGAATTAAAGGGGGTAGATATTGTTGCATCCACCAAAAGTGTCGATTATCAGCTTGATAAAAAAGTAATTGATGTGGCGAGTCAAATAACCTCTGCATCTGCTACTGCCATTGAGGTTTTGGAAAATGTACCATCGGTGAAAGTAGATGTTGACGGAACGGTTTCATTACGAGGAAGTACTGGATTTACAGTTTTAATTGATGGTAAACCAACACCTATGGAATCGAGTGATGCCTTGCGTTCTTTGCCTGCAAGTTCGATTCAGAAAATTGAAATTATCACCAACCCGTCGGCCAAATACCAGCCCGACGGCACTGCAGGAATCGTGAATGTTATAATGAAAAAGAACAGAAGCAACGGAATGAATGGTATTGTGAATGCCAATGCTGGACGTTTTGATACGTATGGTGGCGACTTCTTAATTAATTATAGGGCTAATAAGCTTAATTATAATCTTGGTGCCGATTACAACAAGAGAAGTTCGCCAGGAGTTTCTGAGTCGGAGCGTGTGGTTGCTAATACCGACACCGTTAATGCAACTTCTTCGGGAGATCGTAACCACGACCACATTATGAAGAGTATTAAAGGTGGAATTGATTACGATCTTTCAGTTTATGATGCTATTTCGCTCGGTTTTCGCATTGGGCAGCGAGATATGACTAATTCGGGTAATCAGATCTATCAGGAGAGTCGCTTACCATCCAATGTTTTTGATCAATATTCAACCAATAATAACTCAACGCGTGGTGGTTCTTTCGGATCTGTCAATACCACTTATCTGCATAAGTTTACAAATAATACCGATCATACCATTAAATTATCGGCCGACTACAACCGCTCTTCTGGTGATGAAACAAGTCTATCGGAACAAAAAGATAACAACTCAAATCTTACAGACGGGAAAATTAACAGTTCAACTACCAAACGAACAAATTTTCAAGGTGGAGTCGATTATGTATTGCCATTAAATGATAAATCGAAGCTAGAGGCGGGTTATTTAGGGCGATATGAAGATATTTCTCAGCAAACCACTATGGATACTTTAACGCTGGGCACCCTCATTTATGCTGGCAACACCAAGTATGATAATACATCAAAGAACAACCAAAAGATACATGCTCTCTATTCAATGTTCTCCTCACAAATTGCATCGTTGAGTTATCAGGTTGGCTTGAGGGGCGAATATACCAATAGGCTCATCACTACCAACAACGCTACCAATAGTTTTACACTTAATCAGTGGGACTACTTTCCGTCTGTTCATCTCTCGTATAAATTACCCAATGAACACGAGTTAGCCTTGAGCTATTCTCGCCGAATTGAGCGTACAAGAGGTTGGGACTTAGATCCGTTTGTGGTTTGGGTAGATGCATACAATGTGCGAC
>JAYVSA010000159.1:0-7013 GCA_043775765.1 Breznakibacter sp.
GCTCGTGCGTACGTTTTTGAACCAAATGATGCCAATACTTGGATCACAGTAAAATGTATGATAACGAATTTTCTTACAAACCTTTGGAAGCAAGGTGCACTTGCAGGATCTGTTCCTGAACAAGCATTTGATGTGCAAATTGGTTTAGGTGCTACAATGACCCCAACAGACATTCTTGATGGCAAGATGCTTATCTCTGTTAAAGTGGCTATAGTTCGCCCAGCGGAATTTATCGTTATTACTTTCCAACAACAAATGCAACAGTCTTAAAAAATTAATTGTTAATCTTAAAAATATAATATTATGGCAGATGATGGATCAAAACAATCAGCCGCGACGTGGCCGCTTGTTAAGTTTGCATTCCAAGTAAAATGGGATGATGCAGAATTTATTTTTCAAGAAGTTTCAGGGTTGTCGTCTGAAACTCAGGTTATTGAATATCGTGGTGGCAACAGTAAAGTGTACTCTACAGTAAAAATGCCAGGCATTCAAAAATTCTCGAATGTTACCCTAAAAAAGGGAATGTTTCAGGGCGATAAAAACTTATGGGATAAGTATAATCTCTTAGCTATGAACACCTATAAGAGATCCACTATAACAATTAGCTTACTCGATGAAAAGCAAGCTGTAGCCATGAGTTGGACGCTTACAAATGCGTTTCCAGTAAAAATAACAGTTACTGATATGAAATCGGATGGAAACGAAATTGCTGTTGAAAGCATTGAGTTGGCACACGAGGGGTTAAAAATAGTAAAATAACATATTAGATGCCTGAATCTACAATACCGCCATTTTATCCTGTTGCATTTTCCTTTGAGGTAGTAGTGGCAGGCGTTAACGACACTGCAAGCGGGAGTTTTCAGGAAGTTAGCGGAATAAATGTTAAGCTTGAATCAGAAACTATTAAGGAAGGAGGGGAAAACCGTTTTGCGCATCGTTTGCCCAACCCTCCAAAATATGAGAATCTGATTCTTAAAAGAGGTATGGTGCTGAGTTCAGCGCTTATAGTTTGGGCAAGAGATGCGGTAGAAAAATTTACTTTTACCACAAAAAGTGTAATTGTTAATTTGCTTGATGAAACGGGCACTCCACTAGCAAGTTGGTCGTTTGTAAACGCCTATCCGGTTGCATTAAGAGTATCTGATTTTAAGGCACAAGAGAATGCTATTGTTATTGAAACGCTTGAACTCTCTTACGACTATTTTACGCGCACACTCTAATACTCTAATTTCGTATTTTACTTTGCTCTAAATTAACCAAAAGGCCCTGAATAAACTTTTTAAAAGCAAGTTCAGGGCTTTAGTTTAAATCATTAAAAATATTTTTTATGCCTGTAGAGATTCATGAGTTGGTTGTGAGGGTTGTGCTAGAAGAGAATAAATCCCAAACTTCAATAGAGGCCAATGATTTGCTGAAATTGAAAGAAACCATTGTAAAAGAGTGTACCGAAAAAGTACTTAGTAAACTCGAATCTATTTCGGAAAGATAAAGATGGCACTAATAAAATTAAAAATTGAAGCATTTACAGATGCGCAATGTACCAAATCTGCGGGGTCGAGTGTTGATGCGTTATTTAACCCAGATACCTACTCACGTAGTTATGGTGTAACCTATTACGAATCGAAAGTGATTGGCGAAAGTGCTACTACCCAAACATTCTCGGGGATGGCAGGCAATGACATGAAGCTAAAATTAATTGCAGATGGAACAGGTGTTGTTCCGTTACCCAGTGGCATAAGTAATGTTGATGCTTACATTCAATCGGTTTATGATGTAATTTACAAAATGGATGGGTCAAATCATCGTCCCAATTTTTTAAAAGTAGAGTGGGGAAGCTTGGCTTTCATTTGTGTTTGCAAATCGATAAATATTACATCTACCCTTTTTAATGAGGATGGAACTACGCTTCGAGCCTCGATTGAACTGAGTTTGTCTAAAACCGTTGATTTTAAAACCAAAGAAAAAGAGGCACAAAAAAAATCGGCAGATCTTACTCATATGCGAACAGTAAAAGCAGGTGATACCCTCCCTCTCATGAGCTATCAAATTTATGGTGATAGCTCATATTATATGGAAGTTGCAAGGGTAAATAATCTTAAAAGTGTGCAAGGAATTAAACCTGGTGATCAAATCTATTTTCCACCAATAAAAAAATAATATATGCCAGCAAAATCGCCTAACGATATAACTGACCAAACGCTGCGGTTTACTATAACTATAAATGGTAGTCCCATGAAAGACTATTATCCTGTAGTTTCAATCAATATTACGCACGAAATAAATAAAATGTCGGTTGCAGAGGTTGTGTTGGTCGATGGAACTGTTGAATCTTCAGATTTTCCAATCAGTGAAAGTGATGATCTTATTCCCGGTTCAACAATCGAAATATCTGCAGGATATGGTACTGATGCCCAACAATCAATTTTTAGTGGTATAGTGGTAAAACATGCGATACGTATCGATCCCGACAAAGCATATAATCTTGTAGTAACATGTAAGCATAAAGCTGTTACAATGAGCTTTAATCGAAAAGAAGCACAGTTTTCAAAAAAATTAGATAGCGATTTAATATCAAGTATAGCCTCCGCGTATGGCTTGAGCGCCACAGTGGACGCCACATCTGTAACCAATGAGGCGATTTTTCAAAAACAAGCCACCGATTGGGATTTTATTTCAGCACGAGCCGATTTTAATGGATATGTTATTTCATTTGATGGTGACAATATGATTATTGGCAAACCAAAACTAGATGGCGATGCCGTCCTTCGCATAGCTTTTGGCGAGTCTATTATCTCGTTTAACGCCGAGCTTAATGCCGAAAGACAACCAACAGCATTACAAGTATCGTCGTGGGATATTAAAAATCAAACATTATTAAATGCAAGTGCAAGCGAACCTACGCTAAACGCCCAAGGCAATATAGCGGCTAAAGCCCTTTCTGGGAAATTATCTCAAACACAGCTAAATTTAACCTCCAATACTCCACTTTTAAAAGACGATCTCAAATCGTGGGCAGATAGTAACTTGTTGAAATTAAGGATGTCGGCAATTAAAGGAAAAGTGAGTTTTATAGGTAATGCTAGTGCTAAGACGAATTCCATTATTGAACTTGAAGGTGTTGGTGATCGATTTAATGGTAGTGCTTATGTTTCGGGGGTTACGCACGTGCTAGAAAATGGTACATGGACATCAACCGTAAAGTTTGGACTCGAGACAAAATTTGCTTATGAGAAATCTGGATTCTCGTACCCAGAGGTAATAGGACAATTGCCCGCAATCAGGGGATTACAAATAGCAACTGTGAAGAAATTATTCGAAGATCCAGATTCTCATTTCAGAATTTTAATCACGCTTCCATCGAATGCTGAAAATCAAGATGGAATGTGGGCACGCCTAGCAAATTTCTATGCTACAAGTAGTGCTGGCGCAGGATTTTTACCTGAAGTTGGTGATGAAGTTGTGGTTGGATTTTTAGAAAGTGATCCACGCTTTCCAATAATACTAGGCTCTTTATACAGTAGCGCAAAACCTGCGGTAAATTCACCCGCAGATAACAATAATTACATCAAAACCATTACCACCAAAAGTAAATTAAAAATAAGTTTTGATGATGAAAAAAAGATAACTAAAATTGAAACGCCAAGCGGTAACTCAATCACCCTAAGTGATGATGCTAAATCAATTGAAATTGTAGATCAAAACAACAATTCAATTAAGATGAGTTCGAGTGGAATTAATCTTCAAAGCGATAAGGATATCACATTAAAAGCAACTGGAAATATAACTTTAGATGCAACTGGAAAGTTGAATCTAAATGCAAAACAAGATGTTGCAGTTGCCGGGATGAACGTAAATAATACCGCTCAAGTAGGTTTTGTAGCTAAAGGAAATGCAACAGCCGAAATTTCAGCGTCTGGCCAAACCACGGTAAAAGGTGGGATAGTAATGATTAATTAATAACAATATTTAAAGTAATAATATGGGAACACCAGCTGCCCGATTAACAGATATGCATGTTTGCCCAATGGTAACGCCAGGTTTACCGCCTATTCCACACGTTGGTGGACCAGTTACAGGGCCAGGAGCTCCAACTGTTCTTATTGGTAAGATGCCCGCTGCGGTTATGGGTGACATGTGTGTATGTGTCGGGCCACCCGATTCAATAATTAAAGGGTCGGCAACTGTGCTTATTTGTGGCAAACCTGCTGCGCGTATGGGCGATAGTACGGCTCATGGAGGTAGCATTGTTCTCGGATGTCCAACAGTATTAATAGGCGGATAAATATGGAGCTTAAATCATTTCTAGGTACAGGGTGGAGTTTTCCCCCAACGTTCACTAAAGAGGGTAAAAATGTTATGATGGTTTCGAACGAACAAGATATTGCTGAGAGCATTCATATTTTGCTAAGTACTGAACCGGGTGAGAGACTTATGCGACCAGAGTATGGCTGCAATCTTCGTAAGTTTGTTTTTGAGCGTCATGATTCGAGCTTTATCACAGGATTGAATCACCTAATTTATTACGCGCTTCTTAATTTCGAACCTCGGGTAAATTTTATTGATGCAACAGTTGTGAGTCGTAATGAGCTCGATGGCATATTGCACCTACAAGTAAATTACACTATTATAATTACAAATACTCGTCACAACATCGTTTTTCCATTTTACTTAATGGAAGGAACCAATATATAATAAGACCGTATGGCCAATGACGCATTCATAACGACAAAACAGGGAATAAGCCAATTTGAAAGATGGTTTGACGCCCTGATGCCTGAATACGTAGAGATTGATTCCCGTGATACTCCTGATTTAATGCGGTTTGCAACTGAATTGTCATCTCAAATAAACTACTATAATCTATCAAATGAACTTGATGGAACTTGGAACGATTTTTTTACACAAGATCCGTATCTATTGGCACAAATGGTTAGTCGTTTTAACATATCAGATACCATTGGCGCATTTAATCATTACCTTGAAGCCATTAATAATGAGGCTACTCAAGAAAGACGTGATGAGTGTTTTGCCGATTTGTTTTTCTTTATTTCAAACCTCGGAAATAGAGTCCTGCAATTAAACAACCAATTTATTCAAATAGGTAATTCAACCCGAATAGAGGAAATACGAACAAGTCTTCCTGATGTTGAACCAGAACTGCAACAACTGTTTCAATTTTTTAACGAAGCTGCTGCCGAAATAAAACCTAGTTTTGAGAATCGTCAAAAACTTCCTCCTTTTTTTGAAAACAGAGTTGCAGAAAACAAAAAATATTATTTTAAATTCAAATCTAACCCCAACTCTAAAAAAGAAAATTTCACATTCTCATTAAAAGAGCTTGTGAAAATATTTGACCGTGTAAATGCCAAATTTCATCAACTGGTTCAAACAGCTCAAACTTATGTCTTAAATAATGAGTTCATGGATCAACAGTTTCCACCGCAAATTAGTTTGTTTCTTGCGTTCCTTGATTTATATTCTCATTTACGAACAAAGATAAATGGCATCAACCGAAGACATCTTGATTTCTATTACAAAGAACAACTGGGAATTGAATTAAAAGGAGGTAATCCAGATGAGGTACATCTTATTATTGAACCTGATTTAAATGCAAAAAACATATTAATTACAACAAACGATTCCCTTATTGCCGAGATTGCAGGTAAAGAGCCTATTTTGTACCATCTGAAATCGGAACTGTTAGTAAGTAAGATCAGAATAGCAGAAATTAAAACAATTTTCAAGAGCAACTTTGTTGTATTAAAGGCAAATACTCAAAATACATTTGATGTTAAAGAAACACCAATATATCGCGCTTCGCACCCAATTTTTAAGCCATCACAATACCTTCAAAACCCAGCGGCATATCAGCCATGGGCTGCATTCGGTGAGGAACAACAAGCACGTACGGGAAATCTACGCACAATGGAAGATGCTAATTTGGCTCTTATTATTGGCTCTCCTCTTTTTTATCAACTAGAGGGAGATAGAGAGTTCGAACTAAAAATTCACTTCACCTCTGAGAGCTATAATTCACTTGTTAAATACATAAATAATTTCCATATTTTAACGGGCAATGACATCGAAACCTCAATATATCATCTTTTATTTGATGCCTTTAAAATAACATTTACTTCTACTAAATGTTGGGAAAAAGTAAAGAACTATTCGGTGAAATTCGATATAATAAACAATGAAGAGAGAGTTTTTGAAATTAAAATTCAACTAAATAAAACGGAAGCGCCTTTTGACTTATATAAACGCGACATACATTTACAAGCCTTCGATTCTATGCTACCTTTGCTACGAATTGAGTTAAATAATTACGCAGAACATCATCCATTTAGCTTTTTTTCCAATACTCTCATCGAACAAATTACTATAAAAGCTTCGGTAAAGGGATTTCAGTCTGTAAAATTGCAAAACAATATTGGAATGCTTAGCACAGCTAACCCATTTCAAGTATTTGGACCTCAGCCGAGTATTGGCTCATTTCTGGATATAAAAAACACTAATGTATTTAACTGTTTTACCAAAGAGCTCTCTCTTCATCTCCAATGGATGGATCTGCCACGCGACAAAGGTGGTTTAGCAACATATTATCGCGGTTATGGAGCACCTTTTGCCAATGACTCTTATTTAGCAGGCATCAGCACTCTAAATAATGGAATCTATTTGCCAAAATTAGAAAAGCAACAAACAGTAAAACTATTTACCATAAATGAAGGAAACGACTATTTATCGTCTAAAACTCATATTGAAAAGATTGATTTTGGTAAAATCAAATTTCTAAACGTACCAACCCTTGAAGCAGATAATGAACCAACATTTAATGAAGGTGTTTTGCGTATGGAGTTATGCTCACCCCCAGAAGCATTTGGTCAAAGATTATTTCCAAAGATCTTTCCAGAAATAGTTATGAATAATGCCAAAATGTTTGGTAAAAAGGAACCTCTTCCAAATCAACCACTCATTCCTATGGTTAAAGGTATTACCGTAGATTATGTGCTTGA
>JAYVSA010000160.1:0-3899 GCA_043775765.1 Breznakibacter sp.
CTAACTGGTATTGCTCCTGACGATTTTTTGTCGAATAGCGTTCATTTTGTTGATATCATTCTCCCAGATGATCTTGCAATTGTGAGAGATGAAGTTGATAGAGCCACTTTAAGTAGGCGTCCGTATGAGATTGAATACCGTATTGTTGATAAAAAAGGAAGAATTAAATGGGTTTACGAACGGGGTGGAAGCCATGTGCTGACCGATTCGAATGAGGTTACTTTACAAGGGGTTATTGTTGATATCACTGAACAAAAACTGTCGTTGGATAGTGTAAATTCTCGCGATAGATTTTTGGCAGGAGTAGCTGATGCCGTTAAGGAGCTTATTGTTAATCCTGCTGTAGATGAGGCTATTAAGCGTGCAATGCGCATCATTGGTGAGAGTGCTAATGTAGAGCATTCTTTCGTTTTTAGAAACCAGATGGATGAGTATGCCGTTTTTAGAACTTCTCAACTTTTTGTTTGGCATAAAGGTAAAATTGCGCCGTCCTATCGCACCGATTTACAGGGTTTAGATTTTGAACATTTTGTACCACGTTGGTATCATATTTTATCTGAAAAAAATGAAATTGTTGGTTCTCTCGACGATTTCCCTGTTGATGAGCATCCATATTTAGAGTTGCTTGAGTCTGGAAGTGTCATCATTGTACCCGTTTTTACCCGTGATCTTTTTTGGGGATTCATTGGATTTGGTGTTATAGATAGAAGTAAGAGTTGGTCGGATGCAGAAAGAGCAATCTTTAAGGCTTTCTCTGTAACATTGGGTATAGCCATTGCAAAAGCCGAAGATGCTACAGCCCTGAAGGAGGCTAAAGAGACTGCTGAGGCTGCAACTAAAACGAAATCAGACTTCCTTGCTCGTATGAGCCATGAAATTCGTACTCCTATGAACGCCATAATTGGTTGGACGCATTTGGCAATGGAAAAGGAGATTAACGCAATTCAGTCTGATTATCTTCGCAAAATCCAATCGTCCTCGAAAGCTCTTCTTGGAATCATTAACGACATACTCGATTTTTCTAAAATCGAGGCCGATAAGCTTACTATCGAGCATATTGAGTTCGATTTGGAGGATGTTATGAACGATCTCTCGAGCATGGTGTCCTATAAAGGCCAAGAGAAAAAGCTCGAAATGGTGTTCTCCGTGGCACCAAATGTTCCGCTGAGCCTCACAGGTGATCCTCTTCGCTTAACTCAAGTGCTTGTTAACTTGGTTAATAACGCGGTTAAGTTTACGGCTCGTGGTGAAATTGTTGTAAATGTTAAGGTGGAAGATGATGCTGATGGCTTGATTATTCTGCGTTTTGATGTTAAAGATACAGGTATTGGACTCACAGAGGAACAACTGGTGAATTTGTTTGATTCTTTTTCTCAGGCCGATGTAAGTACCACTCGAAAATATGGCGGAACTGGCTTAGGATTAGCTATTTGTAAGCGTTTAACGGCTTTAATGGGTGGCGATATATGGGTTGAAAGTCAACATGGTGTTGGAAGTACATTCTCGTTCACCGCTAATTTTGGATTGCAACAAATTCAAAAGAAAAACCGTGCCGTTCTTTCACACGATATCAATGGGCTAAATGTTCTTATTTGCGACAATAATGCGTCATCGGTAAATGCGCTTGCTCAGATGCTAAAAGCCTTTAAATGCAATCCTATAATTACTTACACGGCAAAAGGGGCGCTGCACGAACTAAATTCGCCGCGTACAATTAAACCCGATATTATTTTTATTGATTGGAAGGTTGATCAAATAGAAGATGTTGTACTTCAGGAGGTTGACGGTAAAATGGTAATTATTGATACTCCTATAATTGCTATGTTGAGTAATTACAATCAAGGAGAGTCGGTCAAAAATGTGAAATCGCTCGGATTAGGTGGTATTTTATACAAACCCTTTAATTACTCTACAATATTAGATGTTATGATGGATGCTCTGGGCAAAACCACTGAGAAACGAATTGTGCGTCGCAATGAGAGTGGGTATTACCTTAAAGCACTTAAAAAGAAAAAGGGACTTCGTGTATTATTAGTAGAAGACAATGAAACAAATCAACAAATTGGCTTGGAACTCATCATGATGGCTGGTATTAAGGTTGATATTGCTTCGAATGGTCAAGAGGCTATACAAATGGTTCAAAATTCGGGCTTCCCAAGTAAATATTGTCTGGTATTTATGGATATTCAGATGCCAATTATGGATGGCTATAAAGCAACTTTAGAGATTCGAAAACTGGGTGTTTACGAAAATTTACCTATTATTGCCATGACTGCAGATGCTATTGGCGGTGCTCTTGAGCGGTATTTGAAAGTAGGAATGGATGGTATGGTTCCTAAGCCGATTGATCCTGAGGAGATGTATAAGGCCATATTAGAATGGAGTGAGAGAAATACTCAGCATAGTCAAATACACAAATTAGGAGAACACGATTCTACTATTAACGTAAAACTTGGTGTTCAAGAGGCTGATGTTGTTAAATTACCAGAAATTGAAGGTCTTAATGTGGAGGAGTGTTTAAACCGTTTAGTTGGCAGAATTGATTTCTTTCAACGCCTTCTTACTCGATTTTACTTCGATCATCTCGATTTTGAAGAACGTTTTTTGGCTGCAAAACAGGCAAATGATCAAGAGCTTGCACTACGCATGCTTCACTCTTTTAAGGGAACAATGGGTACTATTGCGGCCGTTGAAATATATCCGCTTTCAATAGAGGTAGAAGCCTCATATATTGCTCAAGATACTTCGTTTGATATGAAATTTAAACAAATGGTTGGATTACTCAATCGATTGCTCAATGAATTGGCAAACAATCAGTTTATTGTTCTCGATCAAGCAATTGTTGATGCAAAAAAGGGCATCGACGATGGAACAAAATAGTATTCATTATCTTTGTCAATGATTTTCTTTTTTGTGATTTATAAGTTTCAAATTCTCCTGTGATGTTTTTTAGAATTCTTAAAACGCTCCCTTTTTTGCTCTTCTCAAGTTGTGTGTCTCTCTCAACTATTTATATTGATGAACTTAAACCGGCTGATTTTTTTGTAGATAAACGAATTGCCAATGTAGGTATTGTTAATTTAGCCCAAAACCAAAGAGATGTTTCTCACCATTTAATTCTTGGCAGTAACAAGCCCCTCATTATTGATTCGCTTTGGAATGATGACTTTAATAAAATTATAATTACACGATTTAAAAGTGATTTAGCCGAAAAAGCTTTTTTTGATTCTGTTTGGGTTGATACACTTTATACCTCTCACTCCTATACTCAATTAAATACTCCTACTCTTCAATTGTTGCTTGATTCGTTGGCCTTTGAGAGATACTCGCAAGGAATTTTCTTTTTAACTCAATCGCAATATCGAACTACAATGCATATTGAACCCCTTTACACCGATGTTTATTTCGGTTACATGGAAGGCGTATCAAAGGCTTATGTGAGCTTTTATAGTTCTGTTTCTCAGCAAATTGAAGATAGTTTCATGCTTACCGATTCTCTTTTTTTTGAAGGTCAAACGGGCTCTTTGGAAGATTTAAGTCATAAATTACCTCATCCGCAAGATTTTGTTGGGCAAATGGCCGACCATCTTGGGCATCGATTGGAAAAACGCTACATCCCATATTGGCAAAGTGTTGAACGTCAGTTGTTTGTTGGTGGAAGCTATTATTTTTCTAAAGGTGCTGAGTTTGCTAAAGTTAAAAATTGGCCAGATGCTATTAAAGTCTGGCGTTTTGCGGTAGATAAAGGTTCAAATATTGAAAAAGCACGGGCTTGCTATAATCTTGCCGTGATGGCTGAAATACAAGACGATGTTCCCTCTGCACTCGAGTGGCTCAATCAATCACTCCAAAACTATATTATCAAGGGAAAAAACCATAAGTCTGAAATTGAGCGCATA
>JAYVSA010000161.1:0-8706 GCA_043775765.1 Breznakibacter sp.
GTTAAGGTTACTATAAGTCAAGCAGGTTACACAGGTTTGCAATTAGGCACCTTAACAATTAATAAAGCAACAATAACGGGTGTTACTTTTCCATCGGTGGAGATTGATTTTGATAACAGCTTAAAAACTATTTTAATCTCCGGGACACTACCTTCTGGTGCTACAGTCTCATATACCGATAACGCAAAAATTCAAGCTGGAACCTATAATTCATCTGCCACTATTTTAGGTGGTTTAAATTATAATAACTTAATCCTTAATTCATCACTTAAAATTAATCCGAAACAAATTATAATAACCGTCACTTCTTTAAATAAAGTATACGGAGATCCAGATCCTACTTTTACCTATAAATCCAATATTGATGTAGCTGCTTTGGGAGGTGTCTTTACTGGCGTACTTACAAGAACTGCGGGTGAAACATTTGGTATCTATAATTACTTGATAGGAACGCTTTCCGCTGGGAGTAATTTCGCCATTACCATAGCTAATTGTGGGCTAACTATTTTGAAGAAACCAATTACTGTAACTGTTTCTCCAATTACTAAGATATATAATGGCAAGACGGATGCACAAATACCTGTTTTATCCTTGTCGAAAGGAAATGGACTAACCCAAGTTCTCGAATCAGATTTTAACGATGTTACGGTCATAGCAACATCGGCAAATTTTGATAGTAAAGCGGTAGGCTCAAATAAAGTTGTTTCTGTTACTGGCATTTCGCTTTCAGGTTCAAAATCAACCAATTATTCTGTTTTAAATACTGCATCAAATAGTGCGTCTGTAATTACGCCAGTTCCATTAACAATTTCAGGTGTTGTAGCGCTAGATAAATCTTATGATGGGTTGCTCTCTGCAACTTTAAGCGGAACTGCAATTCTAAATGGTTTAATTAGTGGAGATGCTGTTCAATTAACGCCATCATCCAATAATTTGTTTGTAACACCAAATGCGGGTACTAACATTTCAGTTTCATCTTCTTTTGCATTATCGGGTGCAGATGCATCTAATTATACATTAATACAACCAACGCTGAGTGCAAAGATTACCCCAACGCTTTTATCGGTTAGTTTTGGGGCAGTTGCTAAAATTTATGATGGAAATAATTCCATTTCAAAAGTGCCAGATTTAGTTGTATCAGGAAATGTTAATGGTGATATTGTTATTGCCACTGGACAATCGGCTTATTATGATAATAAGAATGTTGGTTTAGGAAAGAGTGTAACAATTATAGGAATCACTTTCACTTCACCAAATAATAGTAACTACACCTTGGCATCATCTTCTGTTAACAAGTTGGGAGTAATCAGTGCAAAAGATATCTCATTAAACTCGTTAGTTGTTTCGTTTCCTGATCAAACAAAGGTTTATGATGGTACCCGAATGGTTCAAGCAATAGAACTGAACTCTTTTTTTATAACTGGTTTGTTGACTTCGGATGTTGTTCAAATATCATCTTACAGTAGTGCGTTATTTGACACTAAAAATGTAGGTACTCAAAAAGTGGTTACTGTTTCTGGGTTACAATATTCTGGTGCAGATGCGATCAATTACATATTGCCTACAACGGCACTTAATTTAAAGAGTTCAATTACGAAAAGATCAATTGTTGATGACGCAAAGTTAGTTGTGTCATTTGTAAATCAAACAAAAGTGTTTGATGGAACAACAAAAGTTCTTCCCGATTCAACAAAAACTTTATTAACAATTGGAGGCTTGGTTTTAGGTGATGTTGTTTCGGCTAAAGCAACTGCCGCTTTTTATAGTGATGCCAATGTTGGTGTTAATAAACGAGTTACACTTGAGGGGGTTCTTTATACAGGTTTAGATGCAGGAAACTACTCCCTTCCTTCAGTAGTTTATAACGATAATTGCTCAATAACACCATTGAATTTTACCTCACTTCCGAATGCAAAAATATCGTTTAATGCACAAACGAAGGTTTACGATGGAACGGTTGCTGTTAAGCCTCAGGCTGTGCCAATAGTTAATATTGCGGGCTTAATTAATGGAAGTCAGGTTGTTGTGGTTGGGTCTTCTGCATCATACGACAATAAAAATGTTGGAACAAATAAAGTTGTGACTATTTCTGGGTTAGTTTATAGTGGAAAAGATGCTTTAAATTATATATTTCCAGATAATGTTAAGAATTCAAATTGTGTTATAACGAAACGTTCAGTTTTGGATGACGCAGGAATAAATGTCTCCTTCTCTAAACAAACGAAGATTTTCGATGGTACGATCAAAGTTTTACCAGATTCTTCTAAAACTCAAATTGTTATTGATGGATTAATGTTAGGTGATGTTGTGAAATCTCATGCAACTTCTGCATTCTATTCCGATGCTAATGTTGGTGTTAAAAAGAGAGTTACTCTGGATGGTCTTGTTTATTCTGGATCAGATGCCGGGAATTATTCGCTTCCAGCAACAATTTACAATGATAATTGTATTATTGCACCTTTAGACGTAACCTCAACTCAGAATGCCAAAGTATTCATTGATATTCAGACAAAAGTATACGATGGTACAACGGCAGTAAAACCTCAATCGGTACCACAAATTAAAATTTCAGGTCTTCTGCCTGGAAGTGTGGTTGTGGGTACTGGCTCATCTGCATCTTATGATAATAAAAATGTAGGTGTTAACAAAGTTGTTACAGTACGAGGAATTGTATACAGTGGTAAAGACGCTTCAAATTATATTCTTCCTGATAGCTTACAGAACAGAGAGTGCTCAATAACCCAGCGCTCTATAATAAATGACCCAAATTTCAATGTCTCTTTTAGCAATCAAACGAAGGTTTTTGATGGTACAACAAAAGTATTGCCCGACTCTTCAAAAACACAGCTACACATTACGGGTCTTGTTCTTGGTGATGATGTTTTTGCAAACGCAGCAACGGCCTATTATAATAATCCAAATGTGGGTGTAGGTAAGCGTGTTACCTTAGATGGTATTATATATTATGGAAATGACAAGGGCAACTACGTACTCCCAAGTACCGTTTATAATGACAATTGCTCTATTCTGCCGTTAGATATTAAAAAGTTGTCGAATGCAAAAATATATATCGATAATCAGACCAAAGTTTATGATGGTACTACAATTGTAAAACCAATAGCCATTCCTCAAGTTAAGATTACAGGTCTTTTGGTCGGCAGTGTTGTTTCTGCAAATGGTACTTCTGCCTCTTATGATAATAAAAATGTAGGTGTTAATAAAATGGTTACAGTTCGGAAAATTATCTTTGGTGGCAAGGATGCTCTAAATTATATTTTCCCTGATAGTGTTCAAAATACTCTTTCGTCCATCACTAAGCGTTCCGTTGTTGATGATGTAAATTTGAAGGTCACATTTGCTAATCAAACAAAGGAATTTGATGGAACGATAAAGGTTCTCCCAGATTCAACTAAAACAGCATTGTCTATATCCGGATTAATTGCGGGTGATGTTGTGATTGGAAGGTCCTCTCAAGCTTTTTATGATGATATTAATGTGGGCATTGGAAAGCGCGTCACACTAGCGGACATTCTCTATTCAGGCATTGATGCAGGAAATTATGCCTTGCCAGAATCGGTGTATAATTTCAATTGCTCAATTACACCATTGAATATAAGTAAACTGCCAAATTGTAAGATTTATTTTGAAGATCAAACTAAAATTTATGATGGTACAACTGCGGTAAAGCCTTTTGCTGTTCCTAATGTGTTTATTTCAGGGCTTTTGCCAGGTAGTGTGGTTACAGCCGTTGGTACATCTGCTTCTTATGATAACAAAAACGTAGGATCTAATAAAGTTGTAACGGTTCGTCATATTTTATTCGGAGGTAAAGATGCCTTAAATTACATCATTCCCGATAGCGTACGGAATTTGAACTGCTCAATCACTAAACGTTCTATTGCAGATGATTCTAGAATAAACGTCTTCTTTGCAAATCAAAACAAGGTTTTTGATGGTACAACCAAGGTGTTGCCCGATTCATCAAAAACCGCAATAACTGTATCAGGCTTAATTTTACAGGATGTTGTAACAGCTAAAGCAACTACCGCATATTATAGCGACTCAAATGTTGGTTTAAATAAGACTGTGACACTTGATGGTGTCGTTTATTCAGGGTCGGATGCAGGCAATTATTTATTACCAACAACAATTTATAACCATAACAGCTCAATAACTCCATTAAATATTTCATCGCTTCCTAAATCGAAAGTTTATATTGAAGCCCAAACAAAAGTTTATGATGGTACTACGACTGTTGTTCCAATTGCAGTTCCTCAAGTTAGATTAACGGGACTTCTTCTCGGAACTATTGTTACCGCAAATGGGACTTCGGCTTCTTACGATTCAAAAAATGTTGGAATAAATAAAGTCGTTACCGTGCGAGGAGTGGTGTATGGCGGTAAAGATGCTTTAAATTATATTTTTCCAGATAGTGTTCAAAATATTAGATGCTCCATAACCAAGCGATCTTACCAAGATGATTTGAATCTTAAAGTATCTTTTGCCAACCAAACCAAGGTTTTTGATGGAACTACAAACGTATTACCAGATTCATCAAGAACTCAATTGTTAATTCAAGGTATAATTCTCGGAGATATTGTTAGTGCAAAAGCATCTGTTGCGTTTTATTCTGATGCAAATGTGGGTGCAAACAAAAGAGTTACCTTAGGTGGAATTGTATATTCAGGCTTAGATGTCGATAATTATCTGCTTCCAACATCTGTAAATAATGATCATTGTGCAATTACACCTCTAGATTTTAGTGTGTTACCTCACGGAAAGTTGTCAATCGACAATCAAACAAAGGTTTATGATGGAACCACAATAGTAAAACCTATTGCTATTCCACCAGTTACAATTTTAGGGCTACTTCCTGGAAGTGTGGTTGTTGGCGTTGGTTCAGCAGCAATGTATGACAACAAAAATGTTGGAAATAATAAAACCGTAACGGTAAGTGGAATAGCCTATAGTGGCAAGGATGCATTGAATTACATTCTCCCAAGCTTTGTGCAAAATTCTAATTGCTCAATAACAAAACGTTCCGTATCAGATGATGCAAATATTTCTGTAACATTTTCTCCACAAAGAAAGGTTTATGATGGTTCAACTTCTGTTCGAAACTCAAATGGAGTAGTCTATAATCCAGCAATTGTGATTTCAGGTTTAATTTCAGGGGACATTATTTCTGGATTTGCATTGTCGTCCTATTATAATGACGCTACCGTTGGAACGGGTAAGTTAATAACCCTAAGTGGAATTTCCTATTCTGGTTCTGCTGTTGGTAATTACAACTTGCCACAAAGTGTTTCAAATTCACTCAATGAGATAACGCCAATGGAGTTGAAGAGTAGCTCCAATGTCTTGTTTTATAAGTCTGCCATTACCAAGATTTATGATGGAACAAAAGATGTTGGTGTTGTTCCAACAATGAATCCAGAAGGAATTATTCCAGGAGATGATGTGCAATTATCTTATACATCTGCTCTATACGACAATGAAAATGTTGGAAACAATAAAACAGTGACTATTGCTATTAGAGCCACAGGCGCGCAGGCAGGGAATTATGTTTTTGCCGACCAAGTTACTATTGGCGGGTGTAGCATTATGCCTTATCCTGTAGTTATAATTCCTGTAGATGGACAGTCAAGAGCTTATGAGGATGCCGAGGGGGTAATTGAATATTCAAGAGTGACGTTGCCTCTTTATGGTGTGCCTCTAAGTGGGCATTTATCGCGTGATCCAGGCACAGACCCAGCTAAATATATAATCAGAATAGGTGATTTGAATCAAATCAATCCAAATTATTCTGTGAATTTAACATCCCAAGTTGTTATGTATGAGATAACAACGGATGCCGAAATTTTGCTTAAATGGGGCAACACACTTGTGCTTAATAATGCAGGGGATAGATTCGAAAGCTATCAATGGTATAAAGATGATGTTGCGATACCAGGTGCAATAGGGCAATATTATTCTACTCCTGACAATTCATTGTGTGGCGTCTATTTTTGTGATGTTATAAAGACCAATGGAGCTAGAGTAAGAACAATTAAACATACGGAGTCAATAAACTGCGGTGGTTTGAAGAGCTACATCCTTTACCCTACCTCGGTTGAGATGGGTGGTGAAATTAAAATAAAGGGTGAAAGTGATGAATATATACTAGAAAGCCTTGCAAACACTGGTGAGTATAAGGTTCATATTTTTACCATGGCAGGCGTTTTAGCAAAGGAGTATATTCTCGATTCTATTGACGATGCAACATTAAAGGTGCCGAGTGTAAGTGGTGCATACGTAGTTCGAGTTTTTAAGGACGATGTTGTAGTATTAACACAGAAAATTGTTGTGAAATAAGGGAAACTTTGATTAGCGATGAACTCAGAAATAACTTTTTAATTTTAAAATTTTAATGAGACATAAAATAGTATCAATTCTACTTTTAACATGTTCTTTTTTATTTGGACAACAAAATAAGGGTGAAGAATCAAAAGCAATAAATAAAAATGTTAACAGTCGGATTGTTTTAGGGTCAGATGATGATGGACCTAAAGTTGATTCAATTTCAAGTGAGAGAAACAAGCAAGTTGAAGGAAAGCATCAAGTCTCCTATTTCTTAGGAGGTGGTTTATCAAGCTTTAATTATAATCCTGAAGTTGGGTCTCATAAGAATGGATTAGGATTTACTTCTGGGTTTGATTATTCCTATTACTGGCATCCAAGATGGGCTTTAACGTTGGGTTTTACATTCGATTCGTTTAATAGTTCTACTGATTTAAGTGGTGTGTATACCTCTACTCCTGCGGTAGATAGTCAGAATGATGATTTTACTCTCAACACAAGTTTTAATGGTTTTGTTGAAACTCAGAATTCTATAATACTCTCCTTTCCATTGGAAATACGATATCGTTATCCAATTAATAAACGAATGGGGGTATTCGGCGGTTTGGGTCCAAAGGTATCTTACTCATTAACTAGTTATTCAAAAGTTACAAAGGGCGACTATACGACAGAAGGTTTATGGCCTCAGTATGGTAATTTGAGAGTTCCTGGAAATGGTATGCCTTCGAGACCAGATTTAGGTTTAACAACGTATACTCCAAGAGATAAGGTTAAAACGGATATCGGTGTGGGTTTTTCCATTGTTAGCGATGTTGATATCTATTATAAGCTAAATAATCTTTTCAGTCTTTACGGAGGACCCTATTTTGAATATCAGTTGAATAAAACAAAAAAAACGGAGGAAGCTCCACTTGTAGAATACCAAGTTTTGTCTAATGATCCTTCAGGACAACAAGCTGTATCCAACTATCATTCAGTAACGTCAACCAATTCATTTAGTGGGGCTAAGAAGCTCGCTTTGGGTTTCAAAGTGGGACTTATATTTGATTTTGGTGTTAGTCACGCTATTAAAAAGTCAAAACAGGATGCAAGGTTGAAATTGGAAGCTGAAGAGATTGCTAAAATAGCATTGTTATTATTGCAATCGAAGCAAGATAGTTTAGCTCATGCTTTAATACTTGCTGAAAATAGGAAGAAAGAGGTGCTCGACAGTATTTCCAATGCGCGTTCACTAGCATTAGCTAAAGAGGCTCGTCGCTTAGCAGAGGAGGCGCGTATTAAAGATAGTTTAGCTGTGGCATCGGCCAATGCAAAAGCACAAAATGCTTCAGTAGTAATGCAAATTAATACAGACAAGTTTAGTTCAGATGAACTGGATGTTTTGAAGTTGCCTATTGTTTTTCAAAAGGGAAGTTCCGATTTAACAGGTCAATCGAAAACGAATGCGCAAAAAGTTGGTGAGGTTTTAGCACGACATCCCGATTTGTTGTTGAGAATTACTGGTCATACGTGCGACTTAGGAAGTGATGACCTTAATTATCGACTTGGATTAAAAAGAGCCCAATCTCTATTTAAAGAGTATATTACAGCAGGCGTTTCAGAGAAAAATGTAACTACATTGTCAAAAGGTGAATCAGAACCACTTGTTCCTAATATAGATGAACCTCATAGACAAAAAAATCGTAGGGTGGTTTGTGTTATAGATGAGAAAAAATAGATATTTGACTAACCATGAATGGCACGTAAATGTAATTCATGGTTAGTTGTTTTGAGTTTTTAGAATAAATCCAACTTTAGCCAGAGTTTCTATTTTGATGCTGGCATCCAATGAAAGATACTTCCTAATTCGAGTGATGAAGACATCTAAACTTCTTCCGTTAAAATAGTCATCAGATCCCCATATTTTATTTAAGACATCCTCTTTTTTTGCAATTTGATTTATATGCTGGCATAAAAAGTAAAGCACATCAGCCTCTTTTTGCGTTAATCTCCTCGACGTATTTGGGTTTGATAGGAGTAAGTTGTTATAATCGAATGAATAGTTGCCAAGCGTTAGAATACAATCCTTAATTTGTGAATCTGTTGGGTTGGTTCGTCGCAATAAAGCATTGATTTTCCAAACTAATTCATCTTCATCGAATGGCTTCGTAATATAATCATCAATTTTAAGGTCAAAGCCATGTTGCTTATCGTTTTTCTGACTTCGTGCTGTGATGAGGATTAGAGGAATGCTCTGGCTTAATTGTCGAATTTTTTCAGCAAGCTCAAAACCATCAATTCCTGGCAACATAACGTCGAGTAGGCAGATGTCAAAGTTATTAGGGGTGAAATGTTGTAACGCAATAAGACCATTGTCGAAATGTGTGA